>CALXAD010000034.1 GCA_944386195.1 uncultured Clostridia bacterium | reverse complement strand
AAATTGAAAATAAAAATGTACAATTTTGTACAAAATTATTTTCAAAAAAATGTACATTTTTATATTGACATTAACAATTAGAATTACCAAAAACAATACTATATCTAAATGTAAAATAAGTTGGAAGAGAAGATTGCCTACTACTATTGAAAATGAAATCAATAAAGAGGAAGAAGTGGAAATAAACATTAATTATAACGAATATGATAATTTAATGTTTATAATTAATAATGTTCTAAAAATGAAATCTGTAGAAAGTTATGAAAGATATAGGACAATATTTGTGAATAATGAAGTAGAAATAGCTGTTGATGAATATCCATTTGGAATCGCATTAGAAATAGAAAATAAAAGTGATAATAATAATCCAGAAGAAATAGTGAAAAAATGGGTAAAAAATATAGGATTAGACATAAATAAGGCATATAGATTGTCATGGGATGATAAATATTCAAGTTTATGTAAAAACCAAAATGTAAAAAGATATAATCATGTGGCATTTGGATTACCTATGCCAAAAGTTATTGAATAATTAAAATATGATAATTAGTAAAAACATAGAAATAAAAAGCTATGTTTTTTCTAAAGGGTGAAATCTATGTGAAAGTTAAAACTTAATTGTTGACTTTACTAAAAAAAGGATATAAACTAACTATTATTGGAGGAGCGATATGTTTGGAAATATAGTTGTAAATCCTAAATTGTTAGATGAAGGAAGTAAAAAATATTATAGAAATTGTTATTGCGGATTATGTATTGCATTAAAAGAAAAATATAAAAATATAAGTAGGATTACATTAAATTATGATATGACATTTTTAATAATATTATTAAATGAAGTATATAAAGAGAAGAATATAGAACTAGAATGTAGGTGCATTACACATCCTATAAAAAAACATACTTATATAAAAGGAAAATTTGTAGATTATGTAGCTGATATGAATATATTGTTATCTTATTATAAAATGATAGATGATTGGAAAGATGATAAAAATGTAATAGCTGCATCATATGCAAAATTAATAAAAAAGAATTTTAAAAGAATAAACGAAAAGTATCCAAAAAAATGTGAAAATATAAAAGGGAGTTTAGAAAAATTAAGTAAAATTGAGAAAAACAACATATTGAATCCAGACTTACCAGCAAAATGTTCAGGAGAATTATTTGGAGAAATATTTATTCCTTGTGAAGATGAATATAAAGAAAAGTTAAGAGAATTTGGAGAAGCCTTAGGAAAATTTGTATATATATTAGATGCTTGTATAGACCTAAAAAAGGATATAAAACATAAAAGATATAATCCATTAGTTACGAGTTCAAAATTAGAATTTGATGATATGCTTAATTTGCTTTTATCAGAATGTATACAAAAATATAAAAAATTAAATATATCAAATAAAATAATAGAAAATATATTATATTCAGGAATATGGACAAAATATGAATTATACAAAAAGAAGGGAGAAAAAAATAAATGATGCAAGACCCATATAAAGTATTAGGCTTATCTTATGGAGCAACAGACGAAGAAGTTACTAAGGCATATAGAAAGTTAGTGAAAAAATATCATCCTGATTTACATCCAGGAGATGCGGAAGCGGCAAAAAAGATGAGTGAAATAAATGAGGCATATGACCAAATAAAAAGTGGAACAGCAAAACAAAACAATAATTATTCAAATACAGGAAGTAATAATGAAGAAGCAAATCTTTATCAAGCAGCAAGCCATTTTATAAGAACAGGAAGATATATAGAAGCTCTAAGAGTACTTTCAGAAATACAAAATAAAACAGCCGAATGGTATTACTTAAGTAGTATTGCAAATTATTATACAAATAATAAAATAACAGCATTAAATCATGCAAGAACAGCTATGCAAATGGAACCTAATAATCCATTATTTCAAAAACTTTATCAACAGATGCAAAATAGTGGTAATGCATATAATACACAAAGTATGAATTATGGAAGACCAATAAATATGGAAAATGCTTGCTTTTGGTGGTGTCTTGCAGATACAATTTGTAATTGTTGTTGTGGACCAAGATTTATATGCTAAGGGAGGAACTTTATGAAAGATTTTAAATATAAATTGGCTAATTTTTTCCAAGGAAGATATGGAGTAGATGAACTATATAAATTTTTATTAATTATATTTATAATAATTTGGATATTAAATATGATATTTAGAAATCCTTTTTTGTATTTACTATGGATTTTAGTTTGTATAATAATGATATATAGAATGTTTTCAAAAAATATATATAAAAGACAAAAGGAAAATATTAAATATTTAGAAATTAGAGATAAGATAAAAGGAAAACTAAAACTTGAAAAAAGAAAATGGAAAGATAGAAAAATGTATATTTATAGAAAATGTCCTAATTGCAAAGCAGAAATTAGATTACCTAGAAAGAAAGGAAAACATGTATGTACATGTCCTAATTGCAAAAAGGATTTTAATGTAAGATGTAGATAATAAAAGACCATAGTTTTTAATATAAATTCAAAAACTATGGTTTATTTTTAATTTTGAGTTTTAAATTTTATATTTTCTAGTGCTTGGGCCAATTGGTCTGGACAAGATGTACCTTTATTTCCACATAATATACCTTTTAATCTTTTAATTGCTTCATCAATATTCATACCTTTAAGTAATCTTGAAACTCCGACTGTATTTCCGGGGCAACCACCTATTATTTCTACATTTTTAATTGTGTTACCATCTACTTCTATTTCCATTTTTCTAGAACATACTCCTTGAGGATTATATGTGTATTTCATTTTTTATCACCTTCATTAAAATATTTCTTAAAATAAGTATATCACTAAGTGATAAATACAACAATAGAAAATTACATATATTGATAAACGTTATTATTTGTGCTATTATAGGCTTGAATTTTAAGGAGGAAAAAATGAAAAATTTTAATTTATTTGAAGATAGTAATGATTTAGAACAAGCACCTCTTGCAAGTAGAATGAGACCATTAAAATTAGATGAAATTGTGGGACAAGAACATATTATTGGAAAAGATAAATTACTTTATAGAGCAATAAAAGCAGATAGATTAGAATCTATAATATTATATGGACCACCAGGAACAGGAAAGACTACTATTGCAAGAGTAATTGCAAATACAACTAATTCTTATTTTTGTAAATTAAATGCAACAAATGCAGGAATTAAAGATGTAGAGAAAGTAATAGAAGATGCTAAATTTAATTATGGAGCATATAAGAAGAAAACAATTCTTTTTATAGACGAGATACATAGATTTAACAAAAATCAACAAGACTATTTACTTCCATTTGTCGAAGATGGAGTTGTTACTTTAATTGGAGCCACAACTGAAAATCCATATTTTGAAGTAAATAATGCTTTGCTTTCAAGATGTAGAATATTTGAATTAAGACCATTAGAGAAAGAAGATTTAATAAAACTAATTGATAGAGCTTTGAAAGATAAAGAAAAAGGCTTAGGAAAAAGTAATATAATTATAGATGATGATGCAAAAGAGTTTTTAGCCGATATGGCAAATGGAGATGCTAGAAGTGTTTTAAATGCTTTAGAATTAGCATATTTAACAACAACTCCAAAAAAAGATGAAGGCTTACATATAACTCTTGCTGTTGCAGAAGAGTGTATTCAAAAAAAAGCTATAAGATATGATGTTAATGGTGATAATCATTATGATGCTATTTCGGCATTTATAGAATCAATGAAACATACTGACCCGGATGCCACTTTATATTATCTTGCAAGAATGTTAGTTGCAGGAGAAGATATAAAATATATAGCAAGAAGAATATGTGTATGTGCCTCAGAAGATGTTGGACTTGCAAATTCTCATGCATTAGAAGTAGCAACAAGTGCTATGATAGCAGCTGAAAGAATAGGAATGCCTGAAGCTGCAAAGATACTTGCCCATGCAGCTTTATATGTATGCCTTTCACCAAAATCTAATACGGTTTATGGAATTTTATATGCAATGAAAGATGTGGAAAAAACAGGTAATATTCCTATACCACCATTTTTACAAGATGCAAGCTATAAAGATGCTCATAAATTAGGTAGAGGAATAGGTTTAGACGATATACATTCATTTCCGAAACACTATTCTGGAAAGAAATGCATGCCTAAAGAATTAAAAGATAAACATTACTTTAAATTGTCTGGAACTGGAAATGAAAAGAAAATACAAGAATTTTTAGACTATTTAAAAAAATAGGATAGAAGAAGTGTAAGAATACAATAATAATACAAATTTTAGTATTATTATTGTATTTTTTAATAAAAAATATAAATTTATAATTTACATTAGAAACGTTCAAAATAAGACATAATAAGACAATTATGTTACATTTATATTACGTTTTTGTGTCTTTAATTGTATAAAAGAGATATTATGGTATAATTTGGTCAGAATAAATTACAAAGGAGGAGTAATTATGTTAAAATCAAATGTTGCATGGAGCACAAATGACGATAGTTACGCACAAGGAAAGGAATCAGCAAAAAAAGCAGTTGTTGATTTAGTACAAACAAAAGTAGCATTTTTATATACATCAGTAGACAGTGACGTAGAAAAAGTATTAGAAGGAGCAAAATCAGAATTAGGAACAGCTCCAATTATTGGCTGTACATCTAGTGCGGGAATTCTTACACCAGATGGATTTATTACAGGAGAACATGGATTTACAGGAATATTAGCAATTGGAGACCCAGACTTAAAAGTAGGAGTTGCAAGTTCAGAAAGAGGAAAAGACCCAAGAGAGACAGGAAGAAAAGTAGCAAAAGAAGCTATGAAAAATGCAGGAGAAGAAAGTGTACCAGCATACTTTTATATGGTAGCATCACCAGCTGAGGAAGAAGAATACATTAAAGGAATAGAAGATGTAATAGGAAGAGTGCCAATATTTGGAGGAAGTAGTGCAGATAATACAGTAGAAGGAAAATGGAGTATATACTCAAATGATAAAATATTTAATGATGGTGTAGCAGTAGCATTTTTCTATACAGATAAAGAAATATCTAATGTGTTTACAGGAGAATATCATGAAACAACAAATTCAGGAGTAATTACAAAAGTAGAAGGAAAAAGAACATTAGTTGAAATTGATGGTGTTCCAGCTCTAAAAAAATATGCAGAATGGACTGGAGCAAAAGCAAAAGATTTAGATGGAAACAATTTATTAACAACAACAATTACGAAACCTTTGGGAGTAAAAGATAGATTAGGGGATTTAGTAGCAATACGTCATCCAATGTTTGGAAACAAAGATGGTTCTATGAATATAGGAGCAAACTTAGCAGTAAATACAGCTGTTATCCAAATGGAAGCAAGTGTTGATGAATTAATAGATTCAACAGGAAAAACAATGAGAGAACTAAATAAACAAATGAATGGAGAAGTAGGAGCATATTTATTAGTTCATTGTGGAGGAAGAAGATTAGGAATAGGAGACAGAATAGATGAAGTTGCAAAACAATTAAAGAAAGAAGCAAAAGGAGTTCCATTTATAGGAGTATTTACATTTGGAGAATATGGAGTAAAAGACCATGGCTCAAATACAACAGGAGGTTTAATGCTTTCATTTACAGCATTTGGTAAATGAAGAGAAAATAACATACCAAAAGGGAAAAGTGATTATATATGTGTAAAAGAAACATATGAAAATGGAAAACAAGAAGTTATGGTATGTAAAAGAATAAATAAAAAGGAGGGAGCAAGTGTGAAAAACTTAATAGGCTATGAGTGGAAAAATGCTTCAAATGGGGCAACTATAGAAGTTGTTAATCCAGCGACTCAAGAATTAATAGATACTGTACCAAATGTAACAGATGAAGATGTAGATGAAGCAGTAAAAGTAGCTCAAGTAGAACAAAAAAAATGGGAAAAAGTATCTATATATGATAGAGCAGATATATTATATAAATTTGTTGATTTAGTAGAAGAAAATAAAGAAAGATTAGCAACACTTTTATCAAATGAAACAGGAAAGCCAATTCGTGAAGCAAGAGGAGAAGTTGCGAATGTAAGAATTGGGGTTAGAGGATTTGTAGAAAGAGCAAAACACTTATATGGAGAAAGCATACCAGCGGGTTCAGAAGCTGGACAAGAAAAAACTATGCAAATAACAAAAAGATATCCAATAGGGGTAGTAGCAGCAATAATACCATTTAATTTCCCAAGTGATTTATTCTGTCAAAAAGTACCACCAGCATTAATGATGGGAAATAGTATAATTGTTAAACCATCAAATTATAATCCACTAACATTAATAGAATATGTTAAATTAATGATTGAAGCAGGAGTACCAGCAGGATGTATTCAAATATTAACAGGAGATGGACCAAAGGCTGGACAAGCATTAGCAAGACATCCAGGAGTACATTTAGTATCGTTAACAGGAGGAACGGCAGCCGGAATACAAACAATGGGAACATGTTCTAAGAATTTAACACATGTAATGTTAGAATTAGGTGGAAATGATGCATTTATCTTCTTAGAAGATGGAGACATGGATTTAGCAGTAAAAGAAACAATATGGGGAAGATTATATAATGGTGGACAAGTTTGTTGTGCAAGTAAAAGATTTTTAATCCATAATTCTAGAAAACAAGAATTTATAGATAGAATGAAAGAAATAATAGCAAATTTAAAAGTTGGAGACCCAATGAAAGAAGATACAGATATGGGACCAATGATTAATATAAATGCAGCAAAAAGAATAGAAGACCAAGTAAACCAAATGGTAGAAAAAGGAGCAAAAGTAATTTGTGGAGGAATAAGAGAAGATGCTTATTATTATCCAACAATATTAGATAATGTAACAAAAGATATGGAAATATCAAAAGATATGGAAGTATTTGGACCTGTAATACCAGTAATTGGTTTTGATGATGTAGAAGAAGCAATAGAAATAGCTAATCAATCTTCATATGGATTATGTGGATGTGTTATATCAAAAGATTATTCAAAGGCAATGAAAGTAGCAGATAGACTAGAATGTGGAGGAGCTGTAGTAAATGGAGCAAGTTTCTATCGTTCATTTGAAATGCCATTTGGAGGATGGAAACATTCAGGAATAGGAAATGAAGGAGTATTAACAACACTTCAAGAAATGTCTAGATTAAAAACTATAGTATTAAAGAATATTTTATAAAAGATTAATAATGTCGCAAAGAAAAATTTCTATGCGACATTATACAAGAAAATAATAGAGGTTTGAATAAATATGGATAAGAAGAAAAAAATAATCTTAATTACATTAATAGTTATTATAGCATTACTAGTAATTATAGGAATAATTTTGAGTGTAACATCAAAAAATAATAGTACAACAACTGAAGAAAAACAAGTAAACAACACAAATATTTTGAGTTTATCTAATGAATTACAAGAAAAAAGTGCTTTTACTATTAATTTAGTAAAAGATGATAATAATAAAATGTATTATGCTAAACAAAATAATGAAGCATATATAGATACAATTTATAATGGAAAAGAATCAAAATATATAATTAAAGACGGGAATACTTATTTACTATTGGATGATTCTAAAATGTATTACACATATTCAAATAATCAAGTAAATTTAAATAAAATTGAAAATACTTTAAATAAAATCAAAGAATTAGAATATCAAGAAGGAAAAGAAGAAGTAAATGGTAAAAATTATAATTATATAGAATATTTAACATCAACAGATTTTACATTAGATGATTTCTCAAAAGATAAAAATGTAAAAACAAGATTTTATTTTGATAATAATGATAATTTAGTTTATATAAAAACAATTTCAGATGAAAAAGAAGAATTATTAAGTTTTGAATTTTCAGATGGAGTTGATAGTAATTTGTTTGAAATACCTTCAGATTATACTGAGGGATAATATATAAAGGAGGAATTTAAAATGTCAGTTAAATTTGTATTAAACGAAACATCTTACTTTGGAAATGGAGCAAGAGAAGAATTAGTAGGAGAAATCCAAAAGAGAGGATTTAAAAAAGTATTTTTAGTAAGTGATAAATCTTTAGTAGAAGCAGGAGTAACTGCTAAAGTAGAACAAGTATTAAATAAAGCAGGAATACCATATGATTTATATGATGAAATAAAACCAAATCCAACTATAAAAAATGCACAAGATGGAATTAAAGCATGTAAAGAATCAGGAGCTGATTTAATAGTAGCAGTAGGTGGAGGTTCAAGTATTGATACAGCAAAAGCAATATCAATAGTTATGGCAAACCCAGATAGAGCAGATATAAAATCATTAAGTGGAAATTCAAACACAACAAATAGAGCAATGCCAGTAATAGCAATGCCAACAACTGCTGGAACAGCAGCAGAAGTTACAATAAACTATGTTATAACAGATGAAGATGCAGAAGTAAAAATGGTATGTGTAGACCCAAATGATATACCAATTTTAGCAATTGTAGATACAGAATTAATGGCATCAATGCCAAAATCTTTAGCTGCAGCAACAGGAATGGATGCATTAACACATGGAATAGAAGGATATATTACAAAAGCACATAATGATATGTCAGATATGTTTCATATGCAAGCAATAAAAATGATATTTAAATATTTACCAGCAGCTGTAAATGATAAAGACCCAGTAGCTATTGAAAAAATGGGAATGGCTCAATATATAGCAGGAATGGGATTTAGTAATGTTGGATTAGGAATAGTACATTCAATGGCTCACCAATTAGGAGCTGTATATGATACACCACATGGAATAGCAAATGCAATGTTACTTCCTACAGTTATGAGATTTAATGGAGAAGACCCAGCAACAGCTCAAAGATTTAGAGAAATATTAGTAAATATAGGAAGACCTGATGCTGAGCATTTAAATGACCAAGATGTTATTAATACATTTGTATGGATGATATCAGAATTAAGTAAAGCAGTTGGAATAACATCAACAATAAAAGATTATGGAGCAAAAGAAGAAGACTTTGAAATGCTTGCAGAAAAAGCAATGAATGACCCATGCAAACCAGGAAATCCAAGAGAAGTAACAAAAGAAGACTTTATAGAACTATATAGAAGAGCAATGTAAAAGAATGAGACAAAGAGGGACGGAGCCTTTTTGTCTCATTTTTAATATATAACTTTATGTTTTTGTATTTCTTGAGAAGGCTGTAAAAGAATATGCAAGATTTATGAATTTGTTAAAAATTATGTTAAGTTATGGTATAATTAAATACGTGGTATTAATTATACCAATATTATAAAAACAAATGCTATTTATATAGCAGAATGGAGAATTTTAAATGCTAAAACATTTTGTAGAAATTGCACATGTAGGTTCTCTAGTACCTGAAAGTAAAGAAATTCCTGAGCGGAATCCTGAATTATTAAAGCTTCCTGAAGGAACGTATTCTTTTTGGTTTTATGACCAAGAACAAGTAGTTCTTGATAATGGAGAAGTATTAAAAGGTAAGAAAAAGAATTATTCACCACGTTTCTTTTTCGGTAAGGCATATACTCTTTTGGAAATTATGCAACAATTTCCAAATCAGACAGTTCTTATTGAATACATGAAACTACATGGATGTGAGAGAGCTATTAAAACTGTTGCAGGACATTGGAGCATACTTGAAGGATGAGACATGGTTATTGAAAGATAACAAATAAAAAATTCTCTAATTAAGAAGTAAGAGGTGTATTAATATACATTTCTTACTTCTTAATTTTAAAAATAAAAAAATTAAAATTAATAAAAATACTTGTAAAATATGTAAAAATGTGTAATAATAATGTTGATAAGAAAAAACGATAAAAAAGAGGAGTAAATTTATACTAGTTTTTAGAGAATAGAAGCTATAAGCTGAAAGCTTCTTAAATATAGGTAAATTGAAAGTAGCTTTTTTGTTAATATTCTGAGAAACTTTGATTTAGGAATATTCGGTTAAACTCCGTTAAAAGTTAATTAAGATATTGTCCATTTAATATAGATAATAATTAAGGTGGTACCGTGAGAATATATAGCTCGCCCTTATTACAGGGGCGAGTTTTTTATATATAAAAAAATAAAAAGGAGAAATCTTATGTTAAAAATTGAAAGTAAGAGAGCTGGAGCAGAACTAACAAGTGTAAAACTTGATGGAAAAGAAATGCTACATCAAGGAGAAATTTGGAATAGGCATGCACCGATATTATTTCCAATTGTAGGAAAACTAAAAAATGATGAAACAAAAATTAATGGGAAAATCTATCATATGAAACAACATGGTTTTGCAAGAGATATGGAATTTAGAGAATTAGAAAAAAATGATGTAAGGCATAAATATGTTTTAGAAAGTAATATTGAAACTTTAGAAAAATTCCCATTTAAATTTAGCTTATATGTAACTCATATAGTAGAAGAAGATACATTGGAGACTGAATATAAGGTAGTAAATAAAGATGAAAGACAAATGATATTTGGTCTTGGTGGTCATCCAGCGTTTATTTGTGATTATTCTTCTGGAAAATATAAAATAGAATTTGAAAATAAAGAAGATAATATAAAATTTATGAGTTTAAGTGATGGACTTATTTTAGAAAAAGAAACGCCAAATATTTTAAAAGATAATTGTATTAAATTAAATAAAGATAGTTTTATAAATGATGCAATTATTATGAAAAATATAAAATCTAATAAGGTTTATTTAAAAGAAAATGAAAAGAAAGTTTTAGAATTTGATTTTACAGGATTTCCGTATTTAGGATTGTGGGCAAAAATAGAAGCACCATTCGTCTCTATTGAGCCTTGGATGAATACAGCAGATAAAGTAAATACTGATGGAAAATTAGAATCAAAAGAAAATATTTTAAAATTAATGCCAAATGAAGATTTTAAATGTAGTTATAAAGTTAAATTTTATAAATAAAAGAAGGAGTGAAAGTTTATGTTAGATAAGTATAATCCAAAAGATTTTGAAGACAAATTATATAAACATTGGGAGGAAAAAGGATACTTTAAACCAAGTATGGACAAAACAAAAGAAAGTTATTGTATAATGATGCCACCACCAAATGTAACAGGAAAATTACACATGGGACATGCATTAGATGGAACAATACAAGATATATTAATACGTTTTAAAAGAATGCAAGGATATAACACATTATGGCTTCCAGGTTCTGACCATGCATCTATAGCAACAGAAATGAAAGTTGTAGAAAAACTAAAAAAAGAAGGAAAAACAAAATATGAAATAGGAAGAGATGAATTTTTAAAAGAAACTTGGGATTGGACTAAATTATATGGAGGAACAATCCAAGAACAACAAAGAAAACTAGGATGTTCTTGTGACTGGGATAGACGTAGATTTACATTAGATGAAGGATTATCAGAAGCTGTTAAAGAACAATTTGTAAGATTATATGAAAAAGGCTTAATTTATAAAGGAAAAAGAATGGTAAACTGGTGTCCAAATTGTAATACTACAATTTCAGATGTAGAAGTAGAATACCATGAAGAAGATACTCACTTATGGCATATTAGATATAAAGTTAAAGATGAAGATAAATATATAATTGTTGCGACAACAAGACCTGAGACAATGTTAGGAGATACAGCAGTAGCAGTACATCCAGATGATGAAAGATATAAAGACTTAGTTGGAAAGACTTGTATATTACCTATTATGAACAAAGAAATACCAATTATAGCAGATAGATTTGTAGATAAAGAATATGGAACAGGTGCAGTAAAAATAACTCCAGCACATGATATGAATGATTATCAAGCAGGGCTAAGACATAATTTAGAAATAATAGAAGTTTTTGATGAGAACTTCAAAATGGGAGATTTAGTTCCAGAATATAAAGGAATGGATTTACTAGAAGCAAGAGAAAAAATAGTAGAAAAATTAAAAGAATTAGGAGCTCTAGTAAAAATAGAAGACCTAAAACATAATGTAGGAAAATGTGAAAGATGTAAAACTACAATAGAACCTAAAATATCTGACCAGTGGTTTGTAAAAATGGAAGAATTAGCAAAACCAGCTATTAAAGCAGTTGAAGATGGAGAAATTAAGTTTATTCCAAAAAAATATGAAAAAATGTATTTTAACTGGATGAACAATATTCAAGACTGGTGTATATCAAGACAATTATGGTGGGGACATAGAATACCTGCATATTATTGTGATGATTGTGGACATATAACTGTATCAAGAAATGAAGTAACAGAATGTGAAAACTGTAAATCTAAAAATGTACATCAAGATGAAGATACATTAGACACATGGTTTAGTTCTGCATTATGGCCATTTTCAACACTTGGTTGGCCAAATACAGAAAACGAAGATTACAAAACATTTTTCCCTACAAATGTATTAGTTACAGCATATGATATTATAACATTTTGGGTATCTAGAATGATAGTATCTAGCCTAGAACTTACAAAGGAAAATCCATTTAAAGATGTTTTAATACATGGAATTGTAAGAGATAGTCAAGGAAGAAAAATGTCAAAAACATTAGGAAATGGTGTTGACCCAATAGAAGTAATAGATAAATATGGAGCAGATGCACTAAGATTTTCAGTATTATCAGGAACAACAATGGGAAATGACATAAGATATATGCCAGAAAAACTAGACCAAGCATCAAATTTTGCAAATAAAATATGGAATGCTGCAAAATTCATTATAATGAATAGACCAGAAGAAGAAAAAATAATAGAATTTGCAAAAAGAAACGATAAAGAAGAAAAATTATCAATTGAAGATAAATGGATATTAAATAAAGTAAATAAATTAATCAAAGAAATAACAACAAATATTGAAAAATATGACTTAGGAATAGCAATTGATAAAATATATAACTTTATGTGGAATGAATTTTGTGATTGGTATATAGAGATGGCTAAAATAAGCCTATACAATGGGGATGAAGAAACTAAAATAAAAACTTCATATGTATTAGATAAAGTATTTAGAACTTGTTTAAAATTATTACATCCATTTATGCCATTTGTAACATCAAGAATATATGAAGAACTAGTAAGATATGATGATAAAGAATTAATGATGTCTACTTGGCCTAAAGAAGAAAAATATAATTATGACAAAGAAGAAGAAATAGTTGAAAAAATAAAAGAAATAATAGAAAAAATAAGAAATGTAAGAAGTACAAAAAATATCCATCCAAGCAGAAAATCAGAATTAATATTTATTACAAATAAATATAATTCAGAAATAAAAGAATTAAAAGCAATATTATTAAAGCTAGGATTTGGTAGTAAAATAACAATAAAAGAAAATAGTAAAAATATTCCAGAAGATGCAATAAATATTATTACAGAAGGAATTGAATTATATATGCCGTTAGATGATTTAGTAGATAGAGAAGAAGAAAGAAAAAGATTAGAAGAAGAAAAGAAAAGATTAGAAAGTGAAGTATTAAGATGTGAAAAAATGTTATCAAATCCTGGTTTTGTAAATAAAGCACCAAAAGCAAAAGTAGAAGAAGAACAAGAAAAACTTAAAAATTATAAAGAAATGCTTGAAAAAGTTGAAGAAAAATTAAAATAGTATTGCGAAAAATAATAATTTATGTTTCTTGAGAAAAAGCCTACAAGGTAGTTAAAAGTTACTTTGTAGACTTTTTTATTTGAAAAAAGGATTAAAAATAAAATTATTAAATATGTTTAAAAAATTAATTGAAATTGATATAATAGGTTCTGATAAATATCTTATATTTTAATTTAAAAATAGGGGGATAAAAATGTGAATGGAAATAAAGTAAATGTCAAAATAGGAAAAAATAAAGTAAAAATAGAATTAGAAAGACCGGAGCTTATATATGGTATTGAAGGAATTTACTATAATGAATTTACAGAAGAAAAAGAAGCATATATAGAGGCAGTAGAAAAGACTGTTCCGATTATACATTCACAAGATATGAAATTACAAGAAAATAGATTTTTTATTCCAGCACATAATCAAGAAGATTTTGAATATGCAATAAAAAAACATTTGTCAATAAAACAAGTAATTGCTCCATATTTTTATGGAGTTGGTAAAGAAAAGATAAGAAATGATAAAAAAACTCAAATAAGACATAGTGTTATTGCAGTTATAAAACATAATATTGAAGATAAATATTTATGTGTTGATTGCAAAGGAAGATTGTGTAAATCATTTGTATTAGGAGGTATAGAACAAGGAGAAAAACCAGAGCAAGCAGCATTAAGAGAGGTAAAAGAAGAAACAGGTTATATAGATGTAGATATTATCTATCATAGTCCATTTATACTTATTAACCATTTTTATGCAGGTTATAAAGGCATAAATAGATATGCAACATTAGATATTTTATTTGGAAAACTTAATTCAGATGAAAATATTGGTATATCAGAAGTTGAAAATGAAAAACATGTAGTAAAATGGATTCCAAAAGATGAATTATTGAATTTTATATCAGTCAATAATAATAAATTTGCATTAAATATTTTATTAAATGGAGAAAAAGCTTATACAGGCGAAGGTATTATGATAAATTCAGATAAGTTTAATGGAATGAATTCTAAGGAAGCAAGGAATATAATAATACAAGAAATTTTAAAAAATAGTATTTAATATAAAGCAAATGTAAGAAAAGTAAAAAGTAATAAAAAGTAGAAAAAAGTCGAAGAAAAACTAAAATAGTATTGAAATAAGAAGAACTTGTGTTATAATGCAATTATAAGTACGAAAGTACTTTGTAAGTATTGGTTAAACTGTAATAGAAAGGACTAAAAATGAAAGTTATTCAGCTAGTTATAAAAAATAGCAATGGCGATAATTTTTATAACTGGCAGATGACAATCTATGACCCTAAAAGAGCTGTAGAATCTGCCAAATTTAAATTAAATTTAGTTAGAGGATACAAAGAACAAATTTCTGTAATACCAGAGTTTGGATGGAAAGATATTCAAGACCTTGATGATAAGCTGTATGTTTTTATTGAAAGATTAGTAAAAGCAAAAAAAATAGAAGTTGTAGTTAAGGATATAGAATATTCTAATAATAGAAAGAAATTTGATAAGTTTAGGAAGTTATTAAAAAGGGTTGAAAAGTTTGATAGTAATAATGGTTGCATTACTTTGTATAGTAGGAACTTGGAATTTACAGACCCTTATAAGAAAGTTAGTATTGTTACAGTTTAGGCATGGAAAAGTAAAGGCAATTGCTTTTATTGGAAAAGGTAGGGAGTAAAAAATTCTCCCTACCTGTATTAATTTAATAAAGTTAAATATTAGGAAGATTTTAATCTTCTTTATTTTTTTGTCGAAAACTTCTTACAAATCGACAAAACTTCTTAATTTTTGCTCTTGGAAAATAATGGAAATCATACTATAATAACAATAGTTACATAAAGAAGGAGGGATGGTATGGAATCAAAATTTTATGAGGAGGACAAACTCCTAGTATTAAAAATAACATCTGAAATTGATGACCATAATGTACAAGAGATAAGGAGGAAAGCGGATTATGAAATGGAAAGATATATGCCTAAAAGAGTTATATTTGATTTTGATAGTGTTACTTTCATGGATAGTAGCGGAATAGGTTTAATTATTGGAAGGTATAAATTTGCAAATATGATAGGAGCAAAATTAGAATTAAGTAATTTAACACGGAAGTGTAAGAAGAATTTTTGATATGAGCGGAATATTAAAATTAATTCCAACAGTATAAAAATATTGCGTAAAACTTCCCCAAAAGGGAAAAGAAAGGAAAATAATATGTTTAATAATGAAATGAAGTTAGAATTTATAAGTAAATCATCTAATGAAGCATTTGCAAGATTAACAGTTGCAGCATTTGCTTCTCAATTAGACCCTACTATTGAAGAATTAGCAGATATAAAAACAGCTGTATCTGAAGCTGTTACAAATAGTATAGTCCATGGATATGATAAAAAACAAGGAATTGTAAAAATATGTGCATGGCTAAAAGAAAATGAAATAATAATAGAAATATCAGATAAAGGTAAGGGAATAGAAAACGTAGAACAAGCAAAAGAACCATTATATACTACAAAACCAAATTTAGAAAGGTCAGGAATGGGATTTACAATTATGGAAAGTTTTATGGATACAATGGAGGTTGAATCAGTTGTAGGTCTTGGAACAAAAGTTACTATGTCCAAAATAATAAAACCAAAAGAAGAAAAAGAAGAGGATGAATTTAAAATGCTTATGACAAATACTTAAAATTTAAAAGAAAGAGGAAACTATGTACGAAAATTATAAAAATTCTATAATAAAAGCTCAACAAGGAAATAAAGAAGAACTTGAAAAGCTAATAAAAGAAAATACAGGTTTAATTTGGAGTATAGTAAAGAGATTTCAAGGAAGAGGTTATGAAAAAGAAGATTTATATCAAATATGTAGTTTGGGTTTTATAAAATCAGTTAAAAGATTTGATACAAAATTTGATGTAAAACTTTCTACATATGCGGTTCCCTATATGATAGGAGAAGTAAAAAGATTTATAAGAGATGACCGGACCAATTAAAGTAAGTAGAAGTATTAAAGAACTAGGAATGAAAATAAGAGAATTACAAAAAGAGTATTTAAATAAAAAAGGAAAAGAAATTAATATAGAAGAAATTGTAAAAGAATTAAAAGTATCAAAGGAGGATATTGTTTTAGCATTAGAAGCAACAAAAAGTGTAGAGTCTATAGAAGCTAGTGCATATTCTAATAATAATGATGATAAGGATATTAATTTATTAGATAGAATTTCAAGTAATAAAGATGAAGAAGAAATTTTAACAAATAAAATAGCCATAAATGAATTGATAAAAGACCTAGATAAAAGAGAACAAAAAATAATATTACTTAGATTTTTTAAAGAAAAAACTCAAAGTGAAGTATCTAAAATCTTAGGAATAACACAAGTTCAAGTATCAAGAATAGAACGTAAAATTTTGAATAATATGAAAATGAAATTAATCTCATAAATAAAGGAGATTTCTATGAAAAAAATTTTTATTTATCTATTTGCTTTTTTAATAATTTTCTTTTTAATGCCTGCTTTATTAACAAATAGAGGAGAAGTATCAGCAAGTGTTAAAGAAGAAAATATAAACGAAACAGAAAATTTATCAAAAGAAAATATTACTTCAGAAGGATATGATTATAAACAATATGGAATAATAAAATTATTACATAAAAGTACAAATGAAGTTGAAGAAGTTTCATTAGATACATATTTATGTAATGTTGTTTCAGCAGAAATGCCAGCAGATTATGAAAAAGAGGCTTTAAAAGCTCAAGCAATAGTTGCAAGAACATATACAATTTATAAAATACAAAATAAAAAACATGAAAATGCAGATATATGTGATGATTCATCTTGTTGCCAAGCATGGGTGTCTAAAGAAACTAGATTATCTAGATGGGATGAGGATAAAAGAGAAAGTAACTGGAAAAAGATAGAAGAATGTGTAAATGAAACAAAAGGAAAAATTATAACATATGAAGGAAAACCAATAAATGCTTTTTTCCATGCAAATAGTGGAGGAAAAACAGAAATACCTGTAAATGTATGGGGAGGAACAGGATATCCATATTTACAAGTAGTAGAAACAGCAGGTGAAGAAGGATATTCTCAATATGAATCAGAAGTAAGTTTAACTAACGAAGAATTAATCGAAAAATTAAAAACAAAATATAGTGATATTACAATTGATTTTAATAATCAAGATGATATAAAAATTTTAGAATATACTGATAGTGGAAGAGTAAAAACTATAAAATTTGGAAATCATAATTTATCAGGAGTGGAAGCAAGAACTTTACTTGGATTAAAATCAACGAATTTTGAAATTTCAAGAGATGGAGATAAAATAAAATTTGTTGTTAAAGGATATGGTCACGGTGTTGGAATGAGTCAAACAGGAGCAAATAGTTTAGCAAAAGAAGGAAAAAATTGTTTTGATATAATAAATCATTTCTATATTGGTGTACAAATTACAGATGTAAATTCTCTATAGAAAAATATCCATAAATGTATAATCTCCTCAAAATAGGAAATACTTGTATTAATAAAGTTTTTAAGGAGGAGAATATGAGAAGAAATAGAAGAGTTAAAGAAAATTCACAAAAAAAATCTGTGCAAGATAAAATTATTATGTATTCAATTATAGGAGTAGCAGCTTTAGCTATTATTTTAGTAGGGTTACTTATGTATAGTAAACAGTTAAGTGATGAAGTAGAAGAAGGAACAATGACTTTAGAGCAAATGTCTAATGCTAATAATCAAACTAATACAAATACAGAAAGTGTAAGTACAGATGTTGGTAAATCTGTAGAAGAAGCAAAAAACGAAATAAATAATACAAATACATCTACAAATGTAACAAATACAAATACGAATATACAAAACAGTACAAATACTACAAGTAGTAATAATACAACAAAACAAAATACAACAACAAAGCAAACAACTACTGCAAGTAATAAAAAGCAAACAGAAAAAAAAGAAGAAACCAAAAAAGAATTATCTTTCCAAAAACCAGTTGATGGAGAAATTATGAAAGGATATGCTAAAGATAATTTAGTATATTCAGAAACTCTTCAAGAATGGACAACTCATTTAGGAATTGATATTAAAGCAGAAAAAACTACTGTAGTAAAGGCAGCAGAAGCAGGAACTGTAAAAACTATTAAAAATGACCCAAGATATGGTTTAACTATTACTATAGAACATGGGGATGGATATCAAACAGTATATTCAAATCTTTTAAGTTCTGAGTTTGTAGTAGAAGGTGAAAAAGTAGAAAAAGGACAAAGCATTGGAACTGTTGGAAATACTGCTGCATTTGAAGTCGCTGATGAACCACATTTACATTTTGAAATATTAAAAGATTCTATTCCTATAGACCCAACAACTTATATGAAATAAAAAATAAAAATACCACAAATAAGTACTTGTGGTATTTTTATATTAAAAAAATTTTTTTGATATTACAAATTTCGACAAACTTTTTAAAAAATATGTGATATAATTTAAAAACTAACCTAGGTTAAATAAATTTAATTCAATTTTGATATTTTTAAATATCGTTTTATCAAAAGATTTAATTCTAAAAATCTAAAAAAATTCAAGAAAACTAAAAAATAAAAATTTACCC
>CALXAD010000033.1 GCA_944386195.1 uncultured Clostridia bacterium | reverse complement strand
CTATGAAATGGTATATTCCACTTTTTTAGTATTTTTAACTTTCCACTTTTTATGGATTTTTTACTTGACATTTACAACCACCTTTCAAATATACAATTAAGTATATTTTATGTAACGTTTTTTGCTCGCAAACACGCAAAAAACGCCACATCAGTGGATTTTTCTTTTGTAGCCTCAGAATACACTAATGTGCATTCATCGCCTCCATTAGAAAAATCCCTTCTTCACGCCTAAAGCCGTTCAGACCTTAGGTTCTAATTATTCATTTTAAAACAATTTTATTTACTTTTCTAATAAACGATTTTAGCTTTCAGTTCTACAAATACAAAGCTAAACGAAATCCGAAGTTAGAATAGGTAACGCCTGGGGGGCTGACGCTACGATCGCTACAAGGATAGTCAGAGCCATTGTCGCGGTAAATACCGACCACGAAGAACTCTGCCGTAAGTAGAATTCGCCTCCATTGTCCATTCAGATACATTTCCTGCTAAATCATATATATGTTTCATTTGGTAATTATCGTTTGAACCTGTTTTAGCTGGATTATTAGTACTATCGTTATCATAATAATTTCCTTTTCCATTACTATTAGTTAACCAGCCTTGTTCTTCTTCTGTTCCTCTACTTAACCATCTCATTACTGCATCCCATTGTACTCCATATACTAGTGTTGATGTTACATTTGCATGTCCACTTTGTGTATCAAAATTTCTTGCCTTTTCTACTGCTCCTCCTGTTTCATCTGTCATACTATTTCCCCATTTTATATTATTATACACATTTACTCCTTTTTTACTTATTGCATTATTAGAACCATCATTTCCTGCTTCATATCTTCCTATATAAAATCCCTTATTATCATTTACACTCTTATACATATTTTGAGCTTCTGTTCCTGTTGATGTTCCATCTCCTGATTCTTCTGTATATGAACTTGAAAGTTCTTTATTATTTTTAAAATCATATCTTACAAATTCACTAAATGTTTCTACTGGTACCCACACAAATTGATTTCCTGTATTTTCTGTATCATTTGCTACATCTGATATTACTAATCCTTCTCCTACATTATCTAATCCTGGCACTATTGCAAATCCTTCTGGTATTATCGCTGTTCCATTATTTGTATATGGTTTATTTCCTCCTCCAACTGGTACTATTTGTCCTACTACTGCTTGTTCTTTGTCTCCTCCTGTAGTTCCTCCATTTACATAGTTATTTATAATATTATTATATTCATTTAATCTATTTTCTTCTTCTCCTTGTGCCTCTTCTGTTCTATTTTTTGCATTCTGTGCTTGTGTAAGTATTCCATTTTCTCCTGTTAGCATTGCAATTGATACTCCTGCTAAAATTAAAAGGACAATTATAGTTATAACTAAAGCAATTAAAGTTATACCTTTGTTACTTTTTAATTGGTTTTCTATTTTTAATTTCTTCATCCTCTTTTTCTCCTCTCTTTTGTTTCCTTTCTTATTTTTTTCTTTTAGTTTTTACTTTGTACTTTAAAACTAAAACATTTTTTATAGTATTTCCCTTATTTGTCTCTTTTAAACAAAGATATATTGCAATATAGCTTTTTATTTAATTTTCAAGGTACTTTACTATTTTTATATTTTAGTTTTTTATAAGCACAAATAGAGTATATCAAAAATATACCCTATTTGTAAATACCTTATTTGGAAATTTATTTTTAATTTCTTATATTTTCTTTTGTCTTTTTTTCTTATACCATATAACACTTATTCCAATTATAAGAATTAAAATAAGTAAAGAAATAATAATTACAATATCTTTAGTACTTTTAGTAGTTTCATTTTCTTGTGTTTCTTTATTTTCTATTATTACTTCTTCTTGCTTTTGTTGTTCTTGAAGTTGCTCATTACTTGTTTTCTCTGTTTCATAAATGACTTTTAATTTGTTTTTATTATCTTCTTGTTCTTGGTTATAAATTTCTTCCTCATTTATATTTCTCTTATAAACATTTATAATATATTCCTTTTTTGTATATCCATTTTTAGCAGTGACTGTAACTTTAATAATATTGTTACCTTCTTGAAGTGTATTACTTTTACTAATCTCTACACTTGCACTTTCATCTTCAGGAATAGCTAAAATATTTAAACTATCTACATTATTTCCAACTTCTATATTATAATTAGTAACACTATTATCAAAAATATTATTAAGTAAAGTATTTTCAATTGCTAAAGTTTCTAAATTAGTATTAGTAGAATCTTTATCATCTGTTTTAGTAACATAAATTTCATAACTGGTTGTATTTGTATTATCAACAGATGTAACATTAATATTAATTATATTTAAACCATTTTTTAAATTAGTATTTCCAGTTACAGTAACATTAGCATCTTTGTTACTTGGTGTTACTGTAACTAAAATATTATTTATAGAAGTTGGAACAGTTAAATAATATTTATAAACATCACTTTTAAATTCAGGAGTTATTCCTTCTATATCTAAATTTAAACTTTGCAAAGAACTGTTACTTTGGTTTGTTTCTGTTCCTTCTTTTGTAATTCTTTCTTGTTTAATATTTTCTTTAATTTCAACACTAGTTTCCCTAAAACTTGTATTTATCTTTTGACCATTTTTAGTATAAAAATTACCATTTACAATAAAATAACCTGTTCCATCTTCTTTTGCTCTAAACTTAAATGTTTTAAAATTTCCACTTTTAGGATTACTTCCACCAGTTTCATCATACCAAAGGGAAATAATATGGTCATCTTTTAAATTAGATAATTCATCTTCTTTTATATATTCAAATTTATTAGTATCAAAATAAAGATTTAAATCATATGCACATATTTTATTATTTTCTATATTTATACTAATTTCTACCTCTTCACCTTTTCTAATTGTGCTTTTATTGCTTGTTAAAAATACATTTGCTTTACTTTCTGCAAAAGAATAATTACAAAATATAATACTAATAAAAAATAAAATTAGAAATATTATTTTTTTTGCATCCATAAGAATTCTCCTTATTGTTTAATTTCTTGCAGACCTAAAATATGTCTTTGAATTAATAATAAATCTATAGAAGTTGGCTTAACTCCAACTCTTCTTACATTACTTGCTTTTATAAAAATATCATCTAAACTCTCTATTTCTAGAATATGTCTTTGTAATACTAATAAATCAACACTATTTATTCTTCCGTCTCCGTTAGAATCTCCATATAATATAATTTTATATTCTCTTAAAACAACTCCATTTTCTTTAACTCTAATTTTAGAACCTGTGCCTATTAAACTATTATCTTCTAATATTTCATCTTTGTAATTTACAAATTCCAATTCTAAATCTGTAGTAATTAAATTTTTAATATCTGAAACTTTATTATTTTTATAATCAATTCCACTAATTTCTAAACCTTCTACTACTAAACTATTATCAAAATGAATTTCAGAATCTTCCATTTTTCTTACTACTGTTATTACACATTCTTTATAAATACTTGGATTTTCTTTAGAAGAAATAATTATTTTAGTTTTTCCTTCTTTTTTTCCTATAATAGTGCCATCTTCTTCTACAATTGCAATATCAGTATTTTCACTTACATAACTAATTTCTTTATTATCAGCATCACCTGGCTCTACTTCAGCATCTATTTTAAAACCATCACCAACTTGCATACTTATATCACTTTCATTAATAATTATTCCTGTTACCTTACTATAAACTTTAATATTTATTTGTGCTTGTACATTATTATCTTTTGCTTTTACTGTAATAACCGCTTCTCCAGATGAAATGCCTTTAATATTTCCATTATTATCAACTGTTACAACATTTGGATTACTAGATGTATAAGCAACTTCTAAACCCTTTGCCTCTTCTGGTGTAATTTTAACATTTAACTTTTTAGTATCTCCTTTATTAATTGTTGTATTATCAATAGAAAGCTCTATATTTTCTATTTGAACTGGTGGATTTTCAGTAACGTAACTGTGGTAAATATAACCTATTATTCCATTTTCTAGCTTTACCATATCCCATTTTTCACCTGATTGTTTACCTTTTCTTAATCTAGTCATTTTATCATTTATATTTACTCTTGTAATTACTTCATAAGAAGTACTAGGTCCTGTTCTTATATTTACATTTGTAGCTGTACAATAAACCATATTATTATCACTTGAAAAATCATTTTGATTTATGCTTGGACTTTGCACTGGTATTTCTGGCATATTATCATATACAGGAATTACAAAATTTATTGGAAGGTCTAATAAATTACTTTTGCTATATCCATTATAGATTGATTTAGATTCACTATAAGGAGCTAAAACATTTGTCATGTACTGATGCCAAAATAGTCCATCTCCATTATGGTCTATTACATCAAATTTTTGTAAATAAATATTATTCTGTCCTACATTAATATAACTAGAACCAATAAAAATACCTCCTCCTGTAATTGACCTTTCTTTAGTATTCCATGGTATTAAATATTTTCTTTTTGTTTCTTCACTTGCACCATTTCCATCTCTTGCGTATCTTAATCCATTTTTTATAGCTCCCATGGGTTCAGATGAACTAGTTGCTCCTATATTGTAAAAATTATATAATCCCTTAAATCCTTCTACATTTCCGCTAATAGAACTATGTGATAAAAAAGGTCCAACCTCTTGTTTTATCCTAGAAGCTAAATGATATGGACTAACTAAAGAAGTTCTTCCTGCTCTTAATATTAAATCAGAATATTTTTCGGACATATTTATTATATTTCCATTACTATCTAAATAAGAAACTTTGTTATTATAAAACTCTGTACCATATAATATTTTTTCCACAGCATCTAAATTATCTGAATACTCATCAAACGATAAAGCTTCAAACTGAAAAATTCTTACTTCATTTAAAAAATTTCTTGGGTCCATTGCAAACTCAACAGCTTGTCTTGAACTATCTACCCAACCGACTATCTACTTCGACATTATATTCTCCGAGGATTAGTGTTTTTCCAACTATCAGAATAATTTTTAGGAACTAAATTTCTTCCAAATTTATCTTCTTCTGTTATTACATAATTCCAATCTAAACCTGTATATAATGCTGTAAAATTCCAGTTAGGATGTTTTCTTGAAAGTTCTTCTAAATATCCTTTATAACTTTCAGTAAAATTTTCTATTCCATTTTTTAATTCTTTGGCATGTGAATTATAATAAAGTATTACTCCTAATACCATTAAGACAAAAAAGATTAGAATAAAAATATATTTATTTTTTAAATTTTTCATTTAAAACTCCTTTAATTTTTTTCTACTGCCTTTATAATTATTCTTTCTTCAGAATCACTTGTACATGTAATTAAAGTTACCTCTTTTTTACCATTTGTTTCCTGCTCTAAACAACTTGTATCTTCTGGAAATACCTTATAAACATCATATACTTCATATTCTACCTTTCCTACTTTATTATCTATAATAAATAAATTATCATTTCTTTTTAATTTTTTTAAATTATGAAACATATTTTTATTTTTAAAGTTATGCCCTGCTATACAATAATTTCCTATTGTATTTGGTTTACATCCCCAAAATTTTGTAACTGATATATTTAATGTTTCTTTAGAAAAATCTTTTAATATATATGTTTCTAGTTCTATTTTAGGTATCTCTAATTTGCTATCAACTTCATACCCCTTATATTCTTTTATGACTTCTTCTTTAGAATAAACTTTTTCATTTTCCTTTATATTATTAGTTGAAGTTGTCACATTTTCTACTTCATAATTTTTAGATTGTTTTATATTTTCTTCACTATAATTTTCTATTCTTAAATATGTTATAATTCCAAAAATAAGGATTACTAAAATAAAATTGATTATTGTTCTAGATTTTTTAGTTTTTCTTTTTTTCATTAGTTTTTCCTCTTTCTTTATGTAAGTAAATGAGAATAAATCTCATTTACCTATTTTTTCTTATTATAATAAATACCAAATGATATTAAAGCCACTAATATTATTGCTATTGGTACATATATATTGTTACCTGTTTTAGGAAGTTTGCTTGGTTTTTCTTCATTTTGTACATTATTTTCTACATTGTTAATATCTTCTGTTTCGGAAATTTCTTCTTCAGGTGTAATTGTATTTTCAGGAGTTTCTACTTGATTATTATCATTACCATTATTACCTTCTGGTGGTAAAATTTGTTCTACTGCCGTAAAATTAAATGTTTTTTCAGCTATTACTGAGTCTGAATTATCTCTATCTATTAGTTTTAATGTAATTTTATAATCTCCCACATCACTAAATATTCCTCTTAATTTTAATGTTTGTGAAACATCTTTTCCTCCTATTTTATATCCTTGTGCATCTCCCCATCCACTTTGAATAATATCATGTTCTGTGTTTTGTTCATCTGTTCCTAATAATTGTACCGTTGCACTGCTAGGTGTTGTTGCTTCTGCTATTAATCTTGCATGTTCATAATAACGCCCCATTGGTGACCCATAATTAAGTGTTAGTTCATTTTCTATACCTTTTGTTACATTTCCAGTAGGCTCTAATGTAATTGTGTAATCTTGATATTCTGGTTCTACTGTTACATTTTTTACAATTGGAGTTGTTATATCATTATAGCTAACAGATGCATCATTATTTGCTAAACCTTCTGCTGTTATACTAAATTCTGTTGGATTAGATGTTGTTATTCCTTCTTTTGCTTTAAATATTATACTCATATTTGTACGTGGGTTTGTACCTCCTGTTGAATCATAAAATGTAACTCTTACTTTTGTTGCTGTATCATTTGCTGTTCCTCCATCTGCTGATACATATTCAAAAATAGAATTATCATATGCAAAATCAAATGTATATGCTCCTAAATTTTCTCCGAAATTTACTGTTATTTTTACTTCTTCTCCTGGTCTTACTGTTGTTTTATCTGTTTGTATATCTATACTATTTAAGTCTTGTGTTTGAGCATAACTATTTATAGAAAATATTGTTGCTAAACATATTAGAAAAACTGTTATAATACAAATAAATTTTTTCATTTAAAATTTTTCCTCCTTTTTTTATTTTATATTTGTATTATGTGAGTTTTTTCAACATATTATTTGGTAATTGTTAGTATTTTCATTTAAACATTTATTTTTTCAAAAAAAATAAAAATGGAAATTTTTAACTTTTAATTTTAGTTTTTTATTTCCATTTTTATTTATAATTTTAATATCCACTTGCTTTTAGTTCTAATTCACTAATTCTTGCATCAAACTTTTTATGTTCTACTTCATTTTGTCTTATTGCCTTATCAATTTTTTTCTTGTATTGTTTTTATTCCTTCATCCATCACTTTTGTCATATTTAAATTAATTGTTTTTAACTTTTGATTGATTCTTTCTTCTGTTGCTTTTAATTTTATATTTGCTATTTCTTCTACTGCATTTAATTCTCTATCTCATAATCTTATTTTTAATTAATTAAAAACCACTAACCTTTAATTCTAAATTAGAAACTCTCACATCTAATTTTTTATTTTCTATTTCATTTTCTTTTAACGCTCTTTTTACTTCTCTTACTTCTTGCGTTGTTCTCACTTGTTCTTCTAATATTTTAGCTATATTTACATTAATTGTTTCGAATTTTTGATTCATTTTTTCTTCCATAACTTTTTCTCTTTTAATTGCTCTTTCTTCTATTCCTTTTTCTCTTGCTATTGCATTTTTTTCCATAGTTTCAAATTTCTTATTCATTCTTCCTTCTAACGAATTTAATTTTGTATCCATTTTTTTGTCCATTCTCTCTTCTAATGAATTTAATTTTGTATCCATTTTTTTGTCCATTTTTTCATCCATTCTTCCTTCTAATGCAAATAATTTTTCATCCATTCTTGCATCAATTCTTTTCTCTAGATTTCCTAATTCCCCTTTAATATTTTTCCATAATTCTTCAATTTCCATAGTTTTTTCTCCTTTCATAATTTTATTTTTAATTAATTAAAAACCGCTAATATTTAATTCTAAATTAGAAACTCTTACGTCTAATTTTTTATTTTCTATTTCATTTTCTTTTAATGCTCTTTTTACTTCTCTTACTTCTTGCATTGTTCTCACTTGCTCTTCTATAGCTTTAGCTATATTTACATTAATTGTTTCGAATTTCTGATTCATTTTTTTCCATAACTTTTTCTCTTTTGATTGCTCTTTCTTTTATTCCATAGTTCCTCGATTTCTATATTATTCACTCCTTTCTTTTTATTATAATATATTTAATCCTAACTTTTTATAAACCCTTATTCAAAAACAAAGCATAAGCTTTGTATGTTCATATACTAACATATAAGCTTATGCTTATCAACAATTAAATTTTATTATTTTCAATATATAATCTCTGTTTTTCTTTATAATTCTCGTTTTTTCTTTCTTTTTACTATTTTGTAAATTTTTTCTTTTACATTTTATTTGGCATTTCTATTCCTAATAAATTACATCCTTTTTCTAAGACCTTTCCAGTTGCATAACTCAAACAAATTCTTGCACTTTGTAATTTTTTATCATCTACTATTATTTTATTTTCATTATAAAAACTACTATAAGCTTTAGCTAAATCTATTAAATATCTTGAAAGTATTGAAGGCTCTTCTTTATCTGTTACTTGAATTAATATATTTTGGAAACTATATATTAATTTTAGAACTTCTTGGGAACATGAATCTGTTAACACTTTAAAATCAACATCTTCTAGTTTTGGTAATTCTTCTACTTTATTTAATACACTTCTTATTCTTACATATGTATATTGTATATATGGCCCTGTTTCTCCTTGGAAATTTAATATTGTGTCCCAATCAAATACTTCATCTTTTAATCTGTTATTTGCTAAATCATTAAATATAACAGCTCCTACCCCTACTTTTTTTGCTATTTCGTCTTTATTTTCTAATTCAGGATTTTTCTTTTCTATTATTTCTTTTGCTCTTTCTATTGATTCATTTAATAAATCCTCTAATTTTATACTTGTTCCTTCTCTTGTTGACATCTTTCCTGTAGGTAATAATACCATTCCAAATGGTACATGTTTTAAACCTTTTACATATTTTTCGTCTAATCCCAAATATTTTGCAACTGTAAATATTTGTTTAAAATGTAATACTTGCTCATATGATGTTACATATAATGCTTTTTCATAGTCATATGTCCTTGCTCTATAAAGTATAGCTGCTAAATCTCTTGTTGCATATGTTGATGAACCATTTGATTTTATTATTATACAAGGTGTATCTATTCCTTCATCACTTAAATCTACTATTTTTGCTCCTTGTGAATCAACTAGCTTTCCTTTCTTTTCTAAGATATCTACAACTTCTTGCATTTTATCAGAATAAAAAGCTTCTCCATTCCATGATTCAAACTTACTTCCAAGTAAGTCATATACCCTTTGAAATTCTTTTAAACTAACATCTTTAAATTTTTTCCAAAGTTCTACACAATAAGGGTCTCCATCTTCTAATTTTTTAAAATTATCTCTGCATGCTTCTAGTACTTTTTCATCTTTTTTACATTCTTCATTTATTCTAATATATATTTTCGTTAATTCATTTATAGGGTCTTTATCAATGTCGTATTCATTTCCCCACATTTTATATCCTTCTATTAGTTTTCCAAATTGTGTTCCATAATCTCCCAAATGGTTTATTCCTGTTACATTATATCCTAAATATTTATATATATTAGATAAAGCTCCTCCTATAACTGTTGAGCGTAAATGTCCTATATGAAATGGTTTTGCAATATTAGGTGCTGAATAATCTATTACTATGTTTCTTCCTTCTCCTATTTTAGCTTTTCCATATTCACCTTCTTTTGATATTTCTTCTAATACTTCTTCTGCTAAATTTTCTTTATTTACAAAAAAGTTTATATATCCGCCTACTACCTCTACTTTTTCTATATATTTTTCATTAATTTCCATCTTTTCTTTTATTTCATTTGCAATAATTTGAGGTGCTTTTTTCATTGTTTTTGCTAATTTAAAACATGGTAACGCATAATCTCCATTTGCTTTATCTTTTGGAAATTCTATATATGTTTCTAATTCTTTTTCATCTATTTCAGTTGCCTTATTTAAAGTCTTTGCTATTATTTCTTCATATCTAACCATAATTTTTGTTCCTTTCTAAATTTTTGTTTACAAAAAATCCTCTAATTTCATTAACATTATATTATGTAAAATCTTAAAAGTCAACAAAATTAGAGGATTAGACCTTATTATTAAATTTATTTTTTATTGTTTACTACTTTTTTCTATATAATTCCAAGAATCTTTGCACATATCTTCTAATGTTTTAGTTGCAACCCATCCCAATTCTTCTTTTGCTTTCTTAGGGTCTGCATAACAAGCTGCAATATCTCCTGCTCTTCTTGGTGCTATTTTATATGGTACTTTTTTACCAGTTGCTTTTTCAAAAGCTTTTACCATATCTAAAACGCTATAACCTACTCCTGTTCCTAAATTATAGATATATAGTCCTTTTCCTTCTTTATCTAATTTATTTAATGCACATACATGTCCTTTTGCTAAATCTACAACATGAATATAATCTCTTACTCCTGTTCCATCTGGTGTATTATAATCATTTCCAAATACTGATAATTCTTTTAATTGTCCTGCTGCTACTCTTACAATATATGGCATTAAATTATTTGGAATACCTTGTGGCTCTTCACCAATTAAACCACTTTCATGTGAGCCTACTGGATTAAAATATCTAAGTATGCAAATATCCCATGTGTTATCTGATTTATATAAATCTTTTAATATTTGTTCAATAAATAATTTTGTTGTACCATAGGGATTTGTTGTACCACCTGTTTTACAATCTTCTGTAAGTGGTATTTTTTCAGGCTCACCATATACTGTTGCTGATGAACTAAATATAAATTTCTTAACATTATATTTTTTCATTGTTTGTAATAATACTAAGCAACCTGTTATATTGTTATGATAATATTCTAAAGGCTTTTCAACAGATTCTCCAACTGCTTTATATCCAGCAAAATTTAATACTGCATCTATTTCATTTTCTTCAAATACTTTTTCTACTGCTTTTCTATCTAAATAATTTGCTTCATAAAATTTAAAATCTTTCCCTGTAATTTTCTTTATTTTCTCTAATACTTCTGGTTTACTATTAGAAAAATTATCTAATATAATAATATCCTTTCCTGCATTTAATAACTCTACAGCAGTATGACTTCCAATATATCCTGCTCCTCCTGGTAATAAAATAGCCATAATTATTCCTCCTTTTTTATTTACTATCTAATTTTTATCTTCTTCATTTTAATTCCTTTTGATTATATTACATAATTATTATTTTTACAATACCAAAGTATTGACTTTTTATTTTTTAAGAATATAATAAGTTATATTATCCATATTCTATTGAAAGGATATAACAATGGAAAACCGACGAACACCAATAACTATTGAGTTCACAGGTTTGCCTAATTCAGGCAAGACAACCTTAATTCACTCCTTAGATAAAACTTTTTCTAAAGATGGTTTCAAGGTAAAAATAGTTAGGGAAGATTCTGAAACAGTTCCAAAAGAAATTCCGAAAAAGACTTGGGAACGCAATGCTTATATTACCTTAGGGCAACTTAAGTCATTAATTCACATTTCTTTTTGTGATTCTGACCTTATTTTCATTGATAGAGGTTTTTACGATGCTATCTTTTGGGCTAATTTCTTAAATTCTCAAGGAATTTGTTCAAAAGAAGAATCTATCTTTATGCTTAATGTTCTAGATGGATTTAATAGGACTTTTAACATTAGTCCTGATATCCTTATAGTTCTTGATTCAAGCGTAGAAGAATCTCTTCGAAGAAGAAATAATCAGGTTGGAGCAGGAACTCCTCTTCTATCTAAGAATGATTTTCTTATGGCTTATAAGACTAATCTTTTGAAATTCTATGATAGTGTTAATACTCAAAAAAAGTATCTTGACACTACAAATCTTAGTGTAGAGGAAGTAGAAAAACTTGTTCACAAATATATTTTGGACTTTTCTAAAAAATCCTAAATAATAAGAAAAGAAGTAGAATAATTATTTACTCTACTTCTTTTTTATATATTATCTATTTTTGAGACATTAATCCTCCGTCCCCAAAAATCTCACTTCTGTTCCTTCTTTTGTGTCTTTTATTTCATATCCTTTTTCTTTTATTAAGTCTCTTATTCTATCTGATTCTTCCCAATTTTTATCTTCTCTTGCTTTTTTTCTTTCTTCTATCAATTCTAATATTTCTTTTGGTATTTCTTGTTTTATTTCTTCCTTTTCATCTATTTTAAGCCCTAATACTGAATCAAATTTTAATAAAAGTTTAGCAAGTTCAGGAGATTTCTTATCATTACGAATAACTTCCCAAACAACTCCCATAGCTAAAGGCATATTTAAATCATCATTTATAGCTTTGTGGAATCTTTCTTCATATTCATTAACTTTTTCATCTTCCACTTCATCTTTACCATTTAAATGTGCTTGATATCCTTGTTTTAGTCTTTCTAATGATTTCTGAGATGCTTCTATTCCTTCCCATGTAAAGTTTAATTTATTTCTATAATGACTAGAATAGCTAAATAATCTATATGCTAAAGGACTATAGCCTCTATTTATTATGTCTCTTAATAAATATACATTTCCTAAACTTTTTGACATTTTTCCGCCATTTATTAATAAGTATTCTCCATGTAGCCAATATCTTGCTGGTATTTTTCCACAATATCCTTTACTTTGTGCTATTTCATTTTCATGATGTGTTGGTATTAAATCAATTCCTCCTGTATGTATATCAAATTGTTCTCCTAAATATTTTTGTCCCATTGCTGAGCATTCTATATGCCATCCTGGATAACTTGGTCCCCAAGGACTATCCCATTTCATTAAATGATTTTCTGGTGCTTTTATCCATAATGCAAAATCATATGGGCTTTTTTTCTCAGGGTCTACTTCAACTCTTGCTCCTGCTTTTTGTTCTTCTAAATTTAAATTTGATAGAACAGGATATTTATCAAGTTTTGATATATCAAAATATATAGCTGTTGATGTTTCATATGCATATCCTTTTTCCATTAATGTTTCTACATATTTAAGCATATCTGGTATATGCTCTGTTGCTTTACATACAATTTCAGGTGTTTCTATATTTAGATTCTTTAAATCTTCAAAGAATAATTTTGTATAATGATTAGCAATCTCAGCTGGTGATTTATGCTCTTCTCTCGCTGACTTTATCATTTTGTCTTCACCTTCATCACCATCTGATACTAAATGTCCAACATCAGTAATATTCATTACATGTTTTATTTTATATCCATTATAACGTAACACTCTTCTTAACACATCTTGAAATATACTTGTTCTCATATTTCCTATTGTCGCATCTTTATATACTGTTGGTCCACATGAATATATTCTAACTTCTTTTTCATCAATCGGTTTAAAAATTTCTTTTTTTCTAGTTAAAGTATTTGTAAAAAATATATCCATCTTAAATTCTCCTTTTTATTTTATTCTGTTGTCTCTGGCTCTTCTGCTTGTTCTCCAGGAGTCTCTCCTCCTTCATCAGGAGGAGTAGTTGTTTCTGGAGGTTTAACTACATTTCCAGAGGTGTTTGTTACATTTGTATTTGTTGTTGTTTGTGTATTTTTATTTGTTGTTGTATTATTTTTACTTGGCGTATTAGTATTATTATTTACAGCTGGTTTTTCTTCTTTTGGCTCTTCTTTTGGCTTTGTATGCAAATCACATACTTCTTCTACTTTTGTTCCATTATGTTTTCTTCCACTTATTGGTTTCCACAAATTCAACTCTTCTTTTGGTATTACTGCACCATAATTATTATTTCTTACTGTACAATACTGAGAGCAATATTCTGTTGCAACTTTTCCAGATTCAGAACATATTCTTTGACTTCCATGTCCTTGACATTTTTCTGGTAAATTATTTGAAGCAAATATTTCTTCATATGTATTTGTACATCCTGATGTTGCTAAACATCCTGTTGTTCTACATACTGTTTGAGTAACAATTCCACTTGGTTGTTCAAAACGTTTTCCTTCTAAATCTTTATGAATATCTGTCATAACAGCATCCCAGATTTGTCCTGCTGGGTTTTGGCTAAATCCTCTTACCTCTTCATTATTATCAAATCCAAACCATGTTGCTGCTGCATAATATGGTGTAAATCCACAAAGCCATCTATCATAACTATTATCTGTAGTTCCTGTTTTTGCTACAACATCCATTCCACTCATTGCACAATATGATGCTGTTCCTCCGCTTTTAGTTGGTTCCATACCTATTTGTTTTGCAAGATATGCTGTTTGCTCTGAAAATACTCTTTTTTCTTCTTGGTTTGGCGTTAATACTGTATTACCACTTGAATCTACTACTTTTGTATAGAATGTTGGTGTAATATAAACTCCATTATTTGCAATTGTTCCATATGCTGCTGCCATTTCTAATGGACTTGCTCCATGTGTCATACCACCAATTGCTAAAGCTAAGTTTTCATCTTGTTCATCTAATGAAGATAGCCCCATTCCTTTTAAATATTCTATTGATTTAGTTGGTGTTAATTCTCTCATTATTTTTACTGCCGGTATGTTTCTAGATAGTTTAATAAATTCTCTTATGTTCATTGGCTCATTATTGCTACCTTCATTTTTATATTTATTACCATCATTTTTAGGCGTATATCCTCCACCAAAATCTGTTTTTTCATCCCAATATACCGTTGCTGGTGTTATTACTTTTTCTTCTAATCCTGGTACAACATCTGCAATCATCTTTATTGAAGAACCAGTTTGTTTTTTCATTTGAGTGGCTCTATTCCATCCAGAAGCTGACTTATCTCCTAATCCTCCTGCAACTCCTACTACATACCCAGTTTTATAATCAATAACAGCCATTCCTGATTGTGTATGTTCATTAACTAGATTTCCGTTTTTATCCTTGTCTCTACCACTTTTTATATATTTGTCTTTTTGATATTCTTCTTCTAGTCTTGCTTGAATATTTGTATCCACTGTTGAATATATAGTAAGTCCACTACTATATACATAGTTTTCTGCTAATTGTCTTGAAATTCCTCTTTCTTCCATTACCTGATTAATTACTTGGTCTAATACTGCATCTGTATGATATGAGTAATTTGATGAAGTTGACACATCTCCTTTAGAGAATTTTAATCCCGCATCTACTTCTGCTACTGCTGAGTTATATTCATCTGAGTTTATAAATCCTAGTTCTTGCATTTTTCCTAATACTGTTTTTGTTTTATTTTTTATTTTTTCAGTATTATCTGTTGATGTATCAAATGGATTATATGAAGATGGTGAACTATTTATTCCTGCCATATATGCACATTCTGCTAATGTTAAATCTTTGGCACTTTTATTAAAATAATATTCTGCCCCTAATTCAACGCCATGTAAGTTTCCTTCTCCACCTACATATAAAATATTTAAATATAACTCTAATATTTGGTCTTTAGATATCATTCTTTCTACTTGATATGCTTTTGCCCATTCTTTTATTTTTCTAAATATTCCAGCTATTCCTGAAGTTTCATCATCTTTAGTAATATTTTTTACTAATTGTTGAGTTATTGTACTTCCACCATAACTTGAACTTCCTTTAAACACAGTATTTAAAATAGCTCCTGCTGTTCTCTTCCAATCCACTCCATGATGTTTATAAAATCTTTCATCTTCTATTGCTACATATGCTTTTGGCAAATATTCTGACATATCACTTAAGCTAATAACTTTTCTTTTTTCATCACCACTAAGGTTTGCAATAACTCCTCCATTTGCATCTACTATTACAGAATTTGAAGCTCCTATTTTTAATTCGTCTTTTGTTATCTCAAAATCATCCCCAAATAATCCAAAGAATATTCCTGCAACAATTCCTGCTCCTATTACACATAATAATAAAAATACTATTAATGCTATTTTCAATGCTTTTTTTACTTTAGGATTCATTCCTTTTTTATTGCCTTTACCTTTTTTGGTTATCTCACCTTTCTTTTTTGGTACTGGTCTTTTTTTGTTTGTACCTTTTTTTGCTTTATTAGTTTTATATACCTTTGTTGTATCTAAATCTTCATTTTTATTTCTTCTATTATTACTTGGCATTTTTTTACCTCCTTGCCAATAAGAATTGGACAAATACATTATATTATATTTTTTTAAAAAAGGAAAGCTTTTTATAAAAATTTAAGAAATCACAAAATCGTCTTATTTCCTACAAGTTTTATTATTTTTACTTTATCTTTTTTTATTTTTCTTTCTATATATTCATATGGTTGTTTCTTGTAAAGTTCCGCTTCATAAATATCTTTTTGAAAATAATAATTATTTTTATCATAATCAAATTTTTCATATTCCTCAAAATCTATTTCATAATCATTTATATTTAATCCATTAAACCTCTTTTTATAAATTTTTACATTTTCTTTTATGTTTATAATTATTGCTTCGTCTGGTATATTATATTTGTTTATTTCTTCCTCTTTAAAATCCAAATTTAAAATTATATTTGACTTCATAAGACTTTTTTTCTTATTATTTGTTATTGTAATCATTATTCCCTCTTTTTCTAATATATCTTCTTCTAGCTTTTTAAATTTTTCAATATGTGTTGTTACTATATTAACATTTTTATATGTCCTTATAATGTCTTTTATGTTTTCTATTATATAATCTTTACTATTATCATTTACTAAAATACTTACATTTGTTTCTTCTTTTTTTAATTTTTTCTTTTTTACTACATATTCTAAAACCTTACTTGAAATTACAGCAAAAAGCCATCTTCCATCTATTATTTCTATTCCATATTCATTTAATTTTTTTATATATTCTTTTTGTAATTTTATATTCTTACTTAAAACTACCGCTTTGCTTCCAGTCTTTTTTAAAATTCCACTTGTCTTTTTTGCTAATTTATCTGCTTTTTTAAAATTTAATATTTCTTTTTTCTTTATTGGTAAGATAATTTTATCATTATCTAATTGTAATATATTAAATAAATTTAATAAAATATTAGGCTTGTCAGTTTCTTGGACATAATACACAAAAATCACTCCTCACATACTTTTTATAAAATATATGAAAGTGATTTCTATTATATGATTATAAAATTATTATATCTCTTTTTAATAAGCCTTTATTTACTGTTCCTAATCCTATAAATTTATTTTCAGAATAAATTTTATATACTCCATCCTCAAATTCTGTATTTAATTTTACTCCATTTAAAAATAATAATAATTTCTTTTGGTTTATTTCTATTTTAGGTTTTTCTGCAAAAAGTTCTTCTATTCCTATTATATGTTCTTCTATATATTCTTTAGTTGTACTCTCATCTATTTTTATTGAATTTTCTATTTTAAATTTCCCTACTTGTAATCTTTCTAATCCTGACATATAACCTATTGTTCCTAAAGCTTTGGCTATATCTGTACATAAACTTCTTATATATGTTCCTTTTGAACAACTTACTTTAAACTCTATTTCATTACTTACTTTATTTATTCCAACTAATTTTATATTATATATTTCTATTTCTCTTTTTGGTATCTCTACTTTTTGTCCTTTTCTTGCATATTCATATAGTTTTTTCCCTGCAACTTTTATTGCTGAATATATTGGTGGTGTTTGTTCTTGTTTCCCTATAAAACTAGATAATACTTTTTCTACATTTTCCTTAGTAAGAATATCTGAACTTACTTCTTTTTCTTCTATTATTTTTCCTTCTGCATCCATTGTATCTGTTGATATTCCTAATTTTAATGATACTTCATATACTTTATCATGATTTATTAAATATTTTGAACATAGTGTTCCTTTACCAATTAATAATGGTAATACTCCTGTTGCTAATGGGTCTAATGTTCCAGTATGTCCTACTTTTTTATTTACTATTTTTTTTACCTTATTTACTACATCATGTGATGTGCATCCTTTTTGTTTATTTACTACTATTATTCCATCCATAATAATTCTCCTAAATATTTTGTATATAATATTTTAGCACAAAAAAACATAAAAATCAAAAAACAAAACACACTTACTTTATCCTAAAAGTGTATTTTATATTTATATTGGTAGCTACCCAACATTAGCTATTCCTTTATATTCTTTACCATTTTTTTCTATTACAAGTTATGTTAAAAATTCTTTAGATGAAATGAATTTAAGTAAATATGAAGATGTAGAAATATAAAAACACGTAAATTACTACGTGTTCTTTATTTTCTATATACTTTTAATGTATTTATATCTTTTAAATATTCATATTTTTTGCATAACTATAATCTATAACTTGTGTTTGATTAGTTTCTTTATAAACCTTTTCATCATGCATATATTCTACAATCTGATTCGTATTAAAATCTTCAAATTTATTTATTATAGTATCTATTACATCTTTTTCTTGTTTTGATAACTTTTCTACTTTATAATCATTATTTGGTAATATATGATAAATTGTTGACTCATCTTTTACTTCTTCTTTAACATCTATACTTTTTAATTTCATTAACTCTTCAAATCCTACTGGTAAAGCACCCAACTTTTGATGAATATAAACCAATCCAGTAAGAGATTTTCCATATTTTTTATAATATAACATATCTATATACCACAATAATTTCATAAGCTTCACTTTGTATAATTTTTTATTTTTATTAGCTATATAATTTATTACTGCCTCTAATTTAGGTATATCTATATTTTTAAATCCATTCATTGTGTTTTTATTTTCAAAATTCACATACTTAGACATTAATTCTTTTTTATTAAAATATTCCTCTGCATCTTGTACTACTATTCTTTTTATATTTTCTTCTATTTTTTCATATCTTTGTTCATTTTTAAACTTATCTTTATTCTCTTTTAAATAATCAAGTGCTAATAGTGAATCTTCATACACTAATCTCATTATCTTATCATAAGTTTCATCTTGTATTAATTTTTTCTCGTATCTCGTTATTGTTACTTCTCCTAAACCTAATAAAAATGAAAATTCTGCTTGTGTTAATCCATATTTTTTTCTTATTTGTTTTATTTCCTTAGAAGTTAGTAAACCTTTTTCTTTTCTATAAACATCTTTTGCCTCTAATAAATTTCTATCCATTATCCCAGCTGAAACAAATTCATTATCTTCATCATCTGACACATTAGTACATATATAATATATTTCATCATAATTTACTATTAAATCTTTTATCTTAATTTGTTCTATTCTTTTTCTTTTTTCAATTTCATGTTCTTTACCACATATTGGACATTCCCTTAATTCTTTTTCTAATAAAATACTATTATTATTCATTTATACCACTCCTTTATATGGATATTTTGAATTTTTAAATCTTGCAAAATGAAATGATATGCAAAAAACCTGTTTATTCTTAAATTCTCTTATTTTAATTTTTATATATACATCTCTTTTTCCTATTTCCTTAATAAATACATATAATCTTGGTCCTGAAATATCTTTTATATCAACAAGAGTTTCCACATAATTCTGGAGCTATGTCAAGTTTTTGGACACAAAATCGTGTAATTTTTACGCAGAAATTTTTTCGATTTCATAAGGTATT
>CALXAD010000032.1 GCA_944386195.1 uncultured Clostridia bacterium | reverse complement strand
ATTAGGTGGAGATAATTTAAAAGCAGGGGCAACAAGTGTAACAATAACATATTCAGAAAATGGAATAACAAAAACAGTAACACAAAATATAACTGTAAATAAAAAAGATACAGAAGAACCAAGTAATCCAGAAAATCCAAATAAGCCAGGAGATGAAGAAAGTGAAGAACCTACACCATCAAATTTTGATAACTCCAAAGCAAAAATAACAGAATCAAAATTATATTTTAATTCAAATGATTTAACAGATGCAAATGGAGAAATAACAATAAAAGTAACAGGAATACAAATAGGTGATGAAAGTAATACATATGATTACTATTATTATCTTTCAGGAACTCAAGGAGATAAAAATATAAATAATTGGAAAGAAACAAATATAGAAAAAGAAAAAGATGGAACATATTCTATAACTATAAATGTAAAATCTGAAGAATTAGATGATTTTAATGATATAGCAGAATCTGATAATTTATATTTATATATTAGGGAAGTTGCAAAATTAAATCAGAAAGAAGTTGAAAATGTTACAACTTTAAACGTAGAAAATGATTCTGAGACTGAATGCTATATAGATGGTAAAAAAGTTGGTGGAATAGAAGATGTATTAAATTATAATAAAAATGATAACAATAAAGATGATAATACAATAGCATCAGGAATATTACCTTATACAGGAAGAACGATCTTAATAGTAATAGGTATATTGGCATTAGGTGCAACAGGAGGATTTGCTTATTATAGATATAAAAATATAGATAGATAGTAAATAAGAGAAGAAAAAATCTTCTCTTATTTATTGTTTTTTCATTTTGGGTTTAGAAATAAGAGCGGCTAAATATCCAAAGAATATAGCAGCCGAAATACCACCGGCAGCGGCTTTAATTCCTCCGGTAAATGCACCAATAAGACCTGTTTCTTTAACTGCTTCAATAGCACCTTTGGCTAAATTATAACCGAAACCAGTAAGAGGAACAGTGGCTCCAGCACCTGCGAAATCAACTAAATATTGATAAATACCTAAACCACCTAAAACAGTACCAGTTGTAACAAAAATAACAAGAATTCTTGCTGGAGTAAGTTTAGTTTTATCTATTAAGATTTGACCAATTATACAAATAATTCCTCCAGTAATAAAGCATTTTAATAATTGCATCCAGTCAAAAACATTTGCCCAATTTATATTTTCCATCTAGTATACCTCCTTAAATTTCAATACTAATGGCATGTGCAATACCAGGAATACTTTCACCTTGTTGAGAACTAGTAGAATTCATTAAAGCACCAGTAGCAATAAGTAGAATATTTTTAATTTTTCTTTCTTTTAATTGTCTATAAAAATAACCAGAAAAAACAGTAGCACAACAAGCACATCCACTACCACCAGAGTGAGTATCTTGAGCACTTTTATCAAAAATAAGAACTCCGACAATCATTATAATTTGATTTAATATTATAGCCTTGTGATTTTGCGATATCAATTGCAATATCTTTTCCGATATAACCTAAATCACCACTAATGATTGCATCATAGTAACTAGGGACTCTTCCTGTATCATTAAAATGAGTAATTAATGTATCACAAAATGCTGGTGCCATAGCAGCTCCCATATTGTTAGCATCTTTAATCCCCATATCAACGATTTTCCCGGGGGTTATGTGAGTAATATATGGACCATTACCATTTTTAGATAAAATAGTAGCACCACTACCAGTAACAGTCCATTGACTAGTAGGAGGTCTTTGATTTCCTAATTCTAAAGGAAACCTAAATTGTTTTTCAGCACTACAAAAATGACTGGAAGTAGCACATAAAACATTTTTAGCAAAACCTTCAATAGCAATTGAACCTAAACTCATTGCCTCAACAAATGTAGAACAGGCGCCAAAAATACCAAAAAAAGGAATGTTTATATCTCTTAAACCAAAACTAGAAGAAATACATTGATTAAGTAAATCGCCCGCAAAAACACAATCAATATCAGTAGTAGAAACACCTGATTTTGAAATTAACATAGAAACATTTTCTTTAATAATTTTACTTTCAGCTTTTTCCCAAGAATTTTCTCCCCAAAACTCATCTTCTAATGTTTTATCAAAATATTTAGCAAGTGGCCCTTGTGCTTCTTTAGGACCAACAATACTAGAACATTCTAAAATGGTTGGAGGAGTATCAAACTTAATAGTTTGTTTACCAAGCTTTTCCAAAAAATCATCTCCTAACTTTTGAGAAAAATGGTGACGGAGCTTTTTTGTTTCATTTTACAGTATTTAACAATTGAGACAAAAAAGCTCCGTCCCCTAAAGTCTCAAACTAATGTTATATTTTGTGTGTTAAATATTAAAAATATAATTCCAACAATAATAGAAGCAGATATACCAAAAACTAAAACAGGACCTGCAACTGTAAACATTTTTCCGCCAACCCCCATAACATAACCTTCTGATTTATATTCCATAGCGGGTGAAACAATAGAGTTTGCAAAACCTGTAATTGGGATAAGAGAACCTGCCCCAGCAAATTTTCCTATTTTATTAAATAAATTAAGTCCTGTAAGAAAAGCAGATATTGCAATTAATAAAATGGAAACAATTGTACCTGAAGTTTGCGTATCAAAACCACGTTCTATGCATATATTAAGAATAATCTGTCCTATTGTACAAATTAAGCCACCAACCCAAAATGCATTAAAACAGTTTTTTAAAATTGGCGAATTAGGTGATTTTTTATCAACATAATTTTGATAAGTTTTATTACTTTCTAAAGGATTCATAATTACCTCCTTAAGTGTTTTTACGATTAACATCAATTGTAAAACTAATATCTAAATCAACAAAATATTCAGAAATTTTATTACCGTCAATAGTTGCTCTTTGTTCTAGTATTCTTACTTCTGATAAATAATCAATACTTTTAGATGCTTCTGCAATTGCTTTAACAATAGCATCTTTCCAAGAAACAGTAGAATTACCTGTAATTATTAAATGTTTTTTTATATCCATAACAAACCTCCAATAAGAACTTTTAAAAATATCTTTTCCTAAAACTAGAAAAAATATACAAAAATAGTAGAAAATAAAATGAAAAAAATATATAATTTAAAAAATAAAAAATATTAACAATAGGGGGATAAACTGTGGATAAAGCAAGAGAAGTAGCGTTGAAGGTTTTATATAAAATAGATAAAGAAAATGCATATTCAAATATTATTTTAAATGAAGAAATTAATAAAAATAAAGAAAAATTAAATAGTAAAGATATAAGTTTGATTTCTGAAATTATTTACGGAGTTACAACTTGGAGATTAACGATTGATGAAATAATAAAAAAATATTCTAAAATACGTATTAAAAAAATTTCTCCATGGATTTTAAATATACTTAGAATGTCTATTTATCAAATTATATTTTTAGATAAAATACCAAAATCAGCAGCTGTAAATGAAGGAGTTAATTTAGCTAAAAAGTATGGAGGAAAAAGTACAGGTTTTACAAATGCAATTTTAAGAAAAGTAACTAAAAATGATTATGAAGAAATATTAAAAAGTGAAAATAAAGATAATTTAGAAAGTATATCAAAAGCATATTCAATGCCTATGTGGATTATTGAAGAATTAAAGAAAGAAAATTTTGATAATGAAAAAATAGAAACTATTTGTAAAAATTCCAACATAAGACCTAAAATTACAATTAGAGTAAATAATTTAAAAACGGATATAAAAAAATTAAGAGAAAAATTAGAAAATAAAGGATTTGAAGTTAATGAAGGTATTTTAAAAGATTTTCTTATATTAAATAAGGTAGGCAGCATTGAAAAATTAGAAGAATTTAAAGATGGATTATTTACAATTCAAGACGAAGTTGCAGGGCTTTCATCACTAGTTTTAGACCCAAAAGAGAATGAAATTGTTTTAGATGCTTGCAGTAGTCCTGGAGGAAAAACTACATATTTAGCACAAATTATGAATAATAGAGGGAAAATAATTGCATGGGATATACATGAAAATAGAACAAAATTAGTAAATAATACAGCTAAAAGGTTAGGAATAAATATTATAACAACTAATACTGAAGATGCTACTATTTATGATGAATTTTATAAAGAAAAATTCGATAAAATTCTTTTAGATGTACCTTGTTTAGGTTTAGGAGTTTTAAAAAGAAAGCCTGATATAAAATGGCAAAGAAAAAAAGAAGATATTGAGGAAATAACAAATACACAATATAAGATATTGGAAACTTGCTCAAAATATTTAAAAAATGGAGGAGAATTAGTATACTCAACTTGTAGTATATTTAATAGTGAAAATGCTGATATAATAAATAAATTTTTGAAAAATAACAGTGAATTTAAAATAGAAAAAATAGATAAAATATTAATAGAAGATGAAAATGAAAATTGTAAAATGTTTTTTGAGAATTATTTAAAAAATGATGAATTTCTACAGGTATATCAAAATGAAAAAACAGATGGATTTTTTATTTGTAAGCTAATTAAAATACCCAGAAAATGACATTATTACAAAATGATTACATTTATATTACGGTTATGTTAAAGATATTGACTTTTCAATAAATAAATATAAAATATAACTATATTCGAGATTTTATGCAAGAAAAATATAGAAGATTGTAAAATATATTCAAGTATTAAATAAGGTTATTTGTAAAAAATAAAATATATACAAGAAAAAAGGAGAAGAAAATGTCAAACTGTCTAGGACTATATATCGATGAACATATAATTAAATATGCAAAAGTTTCAAAAGACCATGACAATATAAAAGTTGATTCCTTTGGAATTAAATTTTATGAAAAAGTTGGTGATGCTATATCACAGGTTATTGAAGAAACTTACAGTCAAAAAACACCAATAAGTGTAAATTTATCAGAAGAAATGTATAATTATTTTGATATGTTTGCATTACTTACTAAAAATGATTTACACAAAGCTATAAAAACTGAATTTGAGTCTTACTGTACAGATAAAGGCTATAATCCAAATGTTTTCGAGACAAGATATGCAGTTGTAGATAGTCAATTAGACAAAGATAAGATAAAGATTATTCATATTGCAGAAAATAAGATTGAATTAAACAAAAGAATACAAGAAATATCTGGATATCATTTAGTAAATATATCTCCTATTTCAATGTCTATACCAAACTTATTACAAATAGGAAAAGATGAAAATTGTATTATTGTTAATATAGAGTCTCAAACTGTTATAACAACAATTATGGGTAGTAAGATTTTTAATATAGATATATTAGAACAAGGCAGTAATGATATATTAACAAAAATAAATTTGAAGGAAAATTCTTATTCTAAATCTTATGAAATTTGTAAAAATACAACAATTTATACATCTGAGGGAAAAGAATTACAAGTTGCCGATACTGGATACTTAGATGATATAATGCCTACTTTATATACTATAGTAGGACAAGTTAAGAAAATAATAAATTCTACAGCAGATAGAATTGAAAAAGTTTATATTACAGGTACAGGTGCTTTAATAAATAATGTTGATTTATATTTCCAAGAGTATTTACCTGAAAGTGAATGCGAAATTTTAAAACCTTATTTTATAAATCAAACTGGTGATTTAAGTATAAAAGATTATATAGAAGTCAACTCAGCAATATCTATAGCTTTAATGGGATTAGGCGAAGGCGTTACTGGAATGAACTTCAAGAAAAAAACTTTAGCAGACCAAATACCAAATTGGTTAAAGATTGATGTAAATCCTGATAGAAGTCCAAAAGATAAGAAAAACTTAGGTGAATTGTTTACTTGGGATTTAGGACAAAAGTTGGATAATACAGAAAAAGGATTAATTAGAGTAGCAGTTGCTTTATTTTTACTAGTAGTAATTTACAGCGGATTTTCTGGATTGTTAAATTATCAAATGGAAGAAAAGGATAAAGAGGCTGATGATTCTATAGCACAAACAAATAGTCAAATACAGTTAGCAAATAATGATAATGAAAAGATAAAATCTAAAACAAATGAATATGCGACAATGATACAAAATTTACAAGATGCAAATGATAGATTAACAGATAGAAATAGAACAAGGAATGCTATTCCTAATTTATTAAATCAGATTATGTCAGTTATACCAGAAAGTGTTCAATTAACATCAATTGAAAATGATACTGGTTCACATGTTATTATAAATGCACAATCTAATAAATATGAACAATTAGGATTCTTCGTAGCAAGATTAAAAAATGATGTTATTTTAAATAATGTAATTTCTACAGCAGGACAAAAAGACGGCGGAGTAGTTACTATAAAAATAGAAGGAGACTTACCATGAAAAAATTATTGATTTTGATTTTAATTGCACTTTTATTAGCACTTTCTGTTTTCATTGTTATGCAAGGTGTACAAATTGGTAATGTTACTGTTCTTGGAATAAGAGGTATTCAAGATAAAAGTGAAGCTTTAGATGAGAAAATCCAAGAAGCTGGTAAATTAGCAGAGAAAGATTATCAACAAGCAGTTACTGATGTAAATGAAAATGCTAAAAAGTTAGAAGAAGAAAAGAAAAACTACGAAGATATGACAACTGTAAGTTCTGATAGTGAAGTACAAAATGCTAATCAACTTGAGGAATATGAAATTGAAACTTTATGGGTAAGATTAGGTAACCATGCAACTACTCAAGGAGTAGAAATGCAAATGGATGTATTACCAAGTAGTAGTGGAGCAAAAGGAACTTACAATTTAAGATTTACAGCAACAGGAAGTTATATTTCAATTACAGATTTTATTTCAGCAATTGAAAATGATAGTACTTTAGGATTTAAAATAGAAGAATTCAAGATGGTTCCATCTGGTTCAGCATTACAAGGTTCATTTGTATGCAAAGATATAGCAATAAAAGAGGTTTCTTCAACAACACCTGCTACATCAAATGCTGATACAAATAGTACAAATAACACAACTAATGGAACTAATACAAATAGTACAAACAGCACAAATAGTGCTAACACTACAAATAATACTGCTGAATAGAAAGGAAGATAATATGGCAAAATCAATTATAAAAGAAATAATTATTGTATTATTGCTATGTTTGGCTATAATGTTGATATTAGGAATTTTACTATATGAATATGTTCCTATTACTAAGACTTTGCCAAATGAGGTATCTTATACTACACCAGAGAATGTAAAGCAAGAATTATTATCTAGTAGTGATGTAGATGATACTCAAGTAATTATGACTTATGAGGTTAATCAAGAAGATTTGAATAATTACAGAAGGGTACAAGATTACGTACCTGGAAAGGCTAACCCTTTCTCTTCTTATGAGTCTACTGATACTAATAATGATAATAATAGTAGTAGTAATAACAACAACAATAGTAGTAGTAATAATTCTAATGGTGGAAGTAGTTCATCAAGCAGTAGTACATCAAATAATAATAATGACAGTAGTTCAAGTGGAGGACAGTTCTTCCAAAATACTGGAACTAAATAAAATAGTTTTTAACGTTATATCTTACAAGATATAAGCCAAAATAAATAAAATTCTAAAGAAAAGGGGGGAAAAACAAATGACAAATAATAAAGGTATTACACTTATTGCTTTAGTTATTACTATCATCGTTCTATTAATCTTAGCTGGTGTTTCTATAGCTATGTTAACAGGTAACAATGGTATATTAACACAAGCAACAAATGCTAAAAATGATACAGCAGAAGCAGAAGTAGCTGATAGAATTAATATGGCATTAAATGGGGAATATTCTAGTCTTTTAGCAACTAAGAATTTTTCTGGTACTGCAGATCAAATAGCAGCTACAAATGGTATTGAACAAGGAACAGGTAAAGACTATACAATTACTATAGGTAATGATGGAGCAAGACCAACTACTGGAGGAATTGTATTAACAATTGCATCAAATAAATATCCAGAAATCAAAGGAACAATAACATATACTCCAGCGACAGAAGGAAATGAAACAGTAGCTGGAACGCCAGAAAGATGGACAATAGATCAAGCTGATTATCCACAATAATAATTAAATTTAGGAGGATTCTAAAATGTTAAAAAATAATAAAGGTATTACTTTAATTGCATTGGTTATTACAATTATCGTATTATTAATTTTAGCAGGTGTATCTATTGCAATGTTAACAGGTAGTAATGGAATTCTTACTCAATCAACAAAAGCAAGAGATGATACTGCAAAAGCAACAGTAGCAGATAAAGTAAATATGGCAATTCAAGCTGTATATGCTCAAGCTGTTATTGATGCAGATGGAACAGCACCAACATCAAGAATATCAGATACAAATATAATAAGTCAATATATAACTGATAATGGTGAAAGTACTGCAAGTGATTCAGGAACTGCTAGTGATGGTGTAATTACTGTAACTGAAAGTGGACAAAAATATAAAGTAACATTACAACAAGCAGGAAGTCTTTCTTATACAGCAGATGTAGACCATATTAAAGAAGATAATACTTAAAGTAAATTTAAAGTAAACAAATATATAGCCATACGCACACTATGTGTGTATGGCTAAAATAATAAAAGGGAGAACAATGGAAACGTTTTTTTATATCATAATATTTATAATAGGAAGTCTATTTGGAAGCTTCTATACACTAGCAGTATATAGAATACCAAAAAGACAAGACATAACACATACACACTCATATTGTCCTAATTGTAACCATAAATTAGGTTTATTAGACTTGTTTCCAATATTTAGTTATATATTCTTAAGAGGAAGATGTAGATATTGTAAAGAAAAAATAAGACCAAGATATTTAATACTAGAAATATTATCAGGAACACTATTTTTAGTAATAGCATACTTTATGGGATTAAACTTAGAAAATTTAAGCTTAGAAAAAATAGCAGAATACTGTTTTATAGTATTATACCTAACATATATAATACTAGTAGCAGGAATAGATAAAGAAAATAGAAAAATAGATAAATATGTAAATGTCTATGGAATAGCAATATCTATAATATATATGGTATATCTATGCATAGTAGAAAATGCTAATATATATAGATATGGTATATATTTACTCTTATACATACTAATATTAACATTTGATACAATAACACTAAAAAGATTTGCAAAAAGCACATATACAAATGGAATATTATTAATGATAGTAACAATGGCAATATTCACAGGAGAAACAACAACAATATCAAGCATAATAATAACACTATTAGCAATAGGATTATATATAATAATATACAATATAGACAATGCAATTAGTAGGATAAAAACAGATGAAAAAGCATCAAATAAAATTAGTATAGGATTTTGTCTTGGAGCATCAAATATAATACTATTTATAATAGCACTAATTTGTAACTACTATTATTTATAAAAGGAGAATCATATGAATTTACGTAGTGAAAAAGGCTTTACAGGGATAGACATAGCAGTATCAGTTGTTATAATTTTTATATTTATTTCAATAATAGCATCACTAATATATGGTGTTAATAGTAAATCAAAAGAAATAGAATTAAAAACAGAAGCAACTTATATTGCAATAAATGAAATAGAACAAATAAAAAATGATGGTTATGAAAAATATGGAACTTTAGGTAGAGCAAATGGAACAAATATAGTTTGTACAAATGAAGAAGTAGAAGGAGAAGAAGGATATTATAAAACAATAGAAGTAATAGATTATACAGATTTAGAAGGAAAACAAGATAAACAAAAAAATATAGTAAAAAAAGCAACAGTAAAAATTTCATATATGTTTAAGGCTAAAGAACAATCAGTTGAATTATCAACAATACTTACAAAGGAGTAGAAAATGAAATCACAAAAAGGTATTACACTAATTTCTTTAACTATATATGTAATAGTAATGGCTATAGTAATAGGAGTAATAGGCATTGTTACAGGTGTTTTTTTCAAAAGTTTAAAACAATCAAATTTTTATACAGACCCTATTGCAGAATATACAGCATTTAATAGTTACTTTTCAGAAGAAGTAAACCATCCAGGACTAAAAGTAAGAGAATGTGAAAGTAACTATATAGCATTTGACAATGGAGTAGTATATACATTTTCAGAAGAAAATCAGGGAATATATAGAAATCAAGTAAAAATATGTAAAGACATAGAAGAATGTACCTTTAGTGAAGAAATAAAAAATGGAAAACAAGTAGTAGAAGTAAGAATAAAAGCAGGTTCACAAGATAGAACAACAACATATACAATGAAAGAATAGTAATTCTTGGTAATTAACAAATTTTTAAGTTTTTATTACTTAAATATAGTATAATAAAAATAGACTACAAAAGAAAGGAAGAAAGTATATGGAAATGAGAAGAAGACAACCTATTGGTGTTGAATTAGTAAAAAGACAGGTAGTAACAGAAAACGATATTGAAAGAGCTTTGGAATACCAAAGACAACACCCAGATAAAAAAATAGGAGATATATTGTATATCTTAGATGTATGTGACCCATATAAATTAATAGAAACAATAGGTGAAATCATAGGAACAAAAGGAATAATGCTAACAAACAGAAATATGAAAGTAAAATTAACAGACTATATGTCATTAGATGTTGCAAAAAAATACAAAGCAATACCATTTGAAGTAAGTGCTGGAAAAGTAAAAGTATGTTTTGCAAATACAGTAAACGAAAGAGCAATAGAAACAGTACGTTTACTATTTCTAAATAAAGGTTTAGTAATGGAAAATTATATTACTTTTGAAAGTGAAATAGATAGAATACTAAAATCTTTAGAAGGAACAGCAACTGGAAATCTTGAAACAGCAAAAAATGATACAATAACATCATTAGTAGATAGTATCATAAAAACAGGAATAGAAAGAAGAGCAAGTGATATACACATAGAACCAATGCAAGATAAAGTAAGAGTAAGATATAGAATAGATGGGGAATTATTTACAGCAGCAAATATAGATAAATCAAAACAAAGCCAATTAATAGGAAGATTAAAAGCAATATCAAATATGCATCAAGAAAAACAAGAATCACAAGATGGTAGAATATTACTTTATGATGATTATAATATCCGTGTATCATCACAACCAAATGTATATGGAGAAAAATTTGTTCTAAGATTATTAAAAAAGAATCTAGATATAAGAGATATATTTGACTTAGGATTACCAGGAACAGAAGAAGAATTAAAGAAGAGTATAAATAAGAAAAACAGTATAACAATAATGGCAGCTCCAACAGGAGAAGGAAAAACAACAACATTATATAGTATAATAGATTATTTAAATAGACCAGAAATAAATATAACAACAATAGAGGACCCAGTAGAAATAAGAATAGAAGGATTAAACCAAATAGAAATAGACACAAGAGTAACTTTTGCAGACTCATTAAGAACAGTATTAAGACAAGACCCAGATATAATTCTAGTAGGAGAGATTCGTGATAAAGAAACAGGAGAAATTGCAATACAAGCCGGACAAACAGGACACTATGTATTATCAACAATACACACAATAGATAGTTTGGAAGTTATAACAAGATTAAGAAAAATGGGACTTTCTGATTATGATATAGCAAGTACACTTGCAACAGTAATATCACAAAGATTAGTAAGAAAGTTATGCCCAAAATGTAGAAGAGAAAGAACTTTTGATGAAGAAGAAATAAAAATAATACAATCAATAGGAAAAAAATACGGAATAGAATATGATGTATCAGGAAAAACATATGATGCGGTAGGATGTAGATATTGTAATAATACAGGATATTATGATAGACTAGGTATTTTTGAAATACTAAATGTAACAGATGAAATAAAACAAGAAATAATGAATGGTAAATCTAGTATTGAAATAAGACAAGAAGCATTAAAACAAGGATATAAACCATTAGTAACAGATGGAATTAAAAAAGTAATAGAAGGTCATACAACACTAGATGAACTAAACAGAAAACTATTAATTTATTAATATTCTAAAGAAAAGGCCTAGAAAAATAAGAGGAGGTAAACTATGAATTTAGATAAAATATTAGATGAAGCTATTCGTTTAGATGCTTCTGACGTACATTTAATATGTAATAATAAACCAATGTTAAGAATTGCAAGAGACCTAGTGCCAGTAGAAGGAAGTAAAATACTAAAACCAGAAGATATGTATGAAATATATGATTATTTAGTAAAAGGAAATGTAGATAAAGATGAAGTATTTAACACAACAAGAAAACTAGATATGTCATATGAATATAAAGACATACGTTTAAGAGTAAATATATCATTATCAGATGAAATACCACTATGTACATTAAGACTTATAAAAAATGAATTACCATCATATGAATCATTAGGAGTACCAGACATAGTAAGAAGAATGACATACCAACCACAGGGATTGATATTAGTTACAGGTAAAACAAACTCTGGTAAAACAACAACATTAAACGCATTAATAAATTATATAAATGAAAATCAAAATAAAAAAATATTAACACTAGAAAACCCAGTAGAATATAAACATCATTCAAAAAGGTCATTAATAGTACAAAAAGAAGTAGGAAAAGGAAGAGATATTTTAACATTTAGTGATGGTGTTAAAAACTCATTAAGAGAAGACTGTGACATATTAGTAATAGGAGAGATTCGTGATAAAGTTACAATGGAAGCAGCAATAGAAATGGCAGAATCTGGACACTTAGTTATAGGAACACTTCATACAAAATCATGTGCAGAAACAATCGATAGAATGATAAACTTCTATGAAGTAAGAGACCAAGCAAGTATAAAATACTTATTATCAGCATTATTAAAACTAGTAGTATCACAAAGACTATTAAAAGGAACAAATGGAAAATTAGTATTAGTTCCAGAAGTAATGGTTGTAGATAATATAGTAGCAGGTATAATACGTAAAGAAAAATTAAGTGTATCTGAAATAGAAGATGCAATACAAAGTAACCTAGAAAAAGGAAGTATAGGATTAATAAACTCTTTAGCAGAACTATTTGTAGATGATAAAATAACATTAGAACAAGCAAAATCACAAATAGAAGAAAAGAACTTAGAAACATTAAATAGAACAATAATGCAATTAAAAATAAAAAAAGGAAAATAAAAATTTTTAGGAGGTATAAACTAAATGCCAACATATATGTATAAGGCTGTAACTAAGACAGGTGTTGTTGTTAGAAATAGAGTAGAAGCATCAAGTAAGCAAAATCTTATAAGAAGTCTTAAAAATAATAATTTATTACCAATATCAATTGAACAAATGGCATATAGATCAAAAAAAGGTGTAAAGAAACAAAAGAAAAATATAACAGACATCCAAGAAATAATGAAAAATGTAAATACAACACAATTGAATGCAGATAAAAGAAAAACATTATCAACAAAAGAAAAAATAAATTTGTATTTTGCAAAAACTGAAAAAATAACACAAAGAGACTTAGTTGTATTTACAGAAAACTTCTACTTGTTAAAAAAGGCAAACTTCAACAATATCCATGCTTTAAATACAATAATAGAAAGTACAGAAAATATATCATTTAGAGGAATACTAGAAGATATATTGGCACGGAGTAGAAGCAGGAGAAAATATGTATACCACGATGGAATATTATTCAAATGTATTTCCGTATATATACATTAATATGATAAAAGTTGGAGAACTATCAGGTTCGCTAACAAACTCACTAGAACAAGCAGTAAAATATTTGGATGATTCAGAAAGTTTAAATAGAAAATTAAGGTCTATATTAATACCAAATATAGTTCAATTTGTATTATTAATAGTAATGTTAATAGTTGGTACATTATTTGCTATACCAGCAATTCAAAATGTATTTGATGAAGTAGGAACAGATGAACAACTACCAGCAATAACATTATGGTTTGCAGACTTTGTTGATAAAGCAATACAATATTGGTATATACCTACCTTAATTGTAGTGGCTATAGTAGCGGCAGTACTGTTCTATATAAATACACCAAAAGGAAAATATAATTTCCATTACTTTAAATATAAGATGCCAATATTTGGAGAACTTATATTTGCATTAGATTTTTCAAGATTAATGAAAGCAATGTTATTAAATCTAGAAAATGGAATGAGAATACAAGAATCAATAGAAGTTAGTAAAAACGTTGTAAAAAATTATGTTATGCTATCAATAATAGAAACAGCATTAAACAATATATTGATAGGACAATCATGGATTGAGCCATTTGAAAAATCAGGATTAGCAAAACCAATGATTACAGAGATGTTAAAAATAGGTATGCAAACTGACTTACCAGAAATGATGGAAAAGTTAGTAGAATATATGGAAATAGATATAGACAATATTATGACAAAGATTATGAAAGCTTTACCACAAGTAGTATATGCAATTGTTGGTGTTGTATTAATATTCTTCGTATTAGTAGTATTAGTACCTTGTGTACAAGTTTATATGGGAAATTTCTTATTCTCAGCTTATGGAGTATAAAGAAAAGTAAAATAAGATTAAAACAAAATAAAAAAATACTAAAGTTAAAGGTTGAGGTAATTATATCTCAACCTTTCTTGTAGAAAGAAAGGAAGAATTATGGGAAGAGAAACAATAAAAGAAAAAATAGAAATATTAATATCCTATGGGGACATATCTACAATAAAAGAAAATCCACCAAATCCAACTGAAGAAGAAAAAAGATTATCATATATAAAAACATATGTAAAAAGAAGATATAAAGAAGGAAAATTAACAGAAAGTCAAATAAAATCATTAGAAGAACACGGCATGGTATGGCAAGAAAAACCAAAAAAAGAAGGAATTAGAAATAATGTAAAAATATTAGTAGAGCATGGAAATATCGGAAACATACCGATATATGGAAAAAATTTAACAGACAAAGAAAGAAAATTAGGAGAAATAAAACATTCAGTAAAAAGAGCATATAGAATGGGAAGCTTAACAAAAGAAGAAATAGAAATATTAGAAAAAAATGGAATGGTTTGGGATGAAAAAAATCTTAGAGGAAGAAAGCTAGAAGAAGCAAAAAGAAGAAAAGAAAAATCAAAAGATAAATTAAGCAAAGCAAACAGGTTATTAGAACAATGTAAAAGATTAAATAAAAAAGAAGATAAAGAAAAAGAATAAGAAATGAGGAAAAATTATGAAAGTAGGAATAGATTTAGGAGGAAGCCATATAGCAATTGGAGTAGTTAACAAAAATGGAAAAATTATAGAAAAAACAGAGAAAAAATTAAAAGGAATTGTAACAAAAGAAGTAAGAAAGATAATAGAAGAAACAATAATTGAAAATTTTGAAAAATATAAAGAAGAATATAAAATAGAAGAAATGGGAATTGCAATACCAGGAACAGTTACAAAAAATATGGTAGTAAAATCTGTTAATTTAGGTTTAAAAAATTATTCAATCATAGAAGAATTAAGTAAAAAAATAAAAATACCAATAAAAATAAGAAATGATGCAAAAGCAGCAGCTTTAGCAGAAAATAAATATGGATGTATAAAAGATTATAAAAGAAGTTTATTTTTAACTTTAGGAACAGGAATAGGAGGAGCTGTAATAATAAACAATAAATTATTAGATACAGGAGAATTACCAGGATTAGAAATAGGACATATGGTAATTGATAAAAATGGGGAAAAATGTAATTGTGGAAGAAAAGGTTGTTTTGAAAAATATGCCTCAATGAAAGTATTTAAAAATAATTTAAGAGAAAGTTTAGGATATAGCCAAAATGTTAGCGGAAAAGAATTATTAAGTATAATAAATAATACAAGAAAAGAAGATGAAAAATATAAAAAAATAGAAAAAATAAAAAGAGAATATATAGAAAACTTAGCAATAGGAATAGCAAATTTAGTAAATATATTTGAGCCAGAAGCAATTGGAATAGGAGGAAGTTTTGTATATTTTTCAGAAGTATTATTAGAAGATTTAAAAAGAGAAATAATAGAAAAAGATTTATTATTCAATACAAGAAAAGAAATAAATATAAAAACAGCAGTATTGGGGAATGAAGCAGGTATCATAGGAGCAATTCTATAAAAAGGCATGGAAAATTATTTCCATGTCTTTTAACTACAATTTGAAATTAAAATTATATCACCTGTATAAATTAAATTAGGATTAGAAATATTATTTAACATTACAAGTTTGTTTACAGAAGTATTATATTCTTTTGCAATTTTACTTAAAGTATCGCCACGTTTAATAGTATAAGTTATTTTACCACATGAATTTTGACCGTTTTCAATAGTATTTGAATTATTTATATTAATTATTTGTCCAGGATAAATTAAATTAGGATTAGAAATATTATTCAACCTTACTAAATTAGATACAGTAGTATTATATTCTTTTGCAATCTTACTTAAAGTATCACCACTTTTTACTATATAAGTTACATTTGTATTTGTTTCAACTAAATTTGAAGAATTTATAGTAATATTTTGCCCAGGATAAATTAAGTTTGGATTAGTAATAGATGGATTTAAAGAAAGTATATTTGATACTGTAGTTCCAAAATTCATAGCAATTTCACTTAAAGTATCACCAGATTTTACTGTATAAACATTAGTTACATTATTATTACTATCATTATTGTTAGAAGTTTCAGGTTCGGGAATAGGAGTTGTAGTGGATAAAAGTACACCATCTGTAAAATAATCTCTATCTACATAACCAGAGATTCCATTTATTCTTCCAGTATCAGTATATTGCCAGCCTACCCATGTAGACCATTTACCATTATCGCCTGGTTCACTAACACCATAATTTGCAACCCAAAGAGGATAATTTGTAAGAGAAGAACTAAAAATAGCTCTTGCAGAATAAGCATTACTATATATTAAAACTTCTTTATTTGTAAGACTTTGTAAAGTTTCTAAAAATACTCTAGAAATTTCATTTACTTGGTTTATTGATAAATTACCAAAGTTTTCAAAATCCATTGCAAGTCTGCAATCAGGTTCTTTTCCACTTATTACTTTTGCAAAGAAAGTGGCTTGTGTTCTTGCTTGCTCTGTTGTTCTTGCAGTTACATAGTGATAAAATCCCACTTTTAAATCATTAGCTTTAGCATTACGGTAATTTGTCTCAAAATAAGGGTCAATATAGCTACTACCTTCACTAGATTTCATATAAACAATTTCTATTCCTGCATTTTTTACATCAGCAAAATTAATATTTCGTTGCCAAGAGCTTACATCTATACCATCATAAAGCGTATTACTAGATGGACCAAATGCAAGTGATGGTAAGCATATTAGAGTTATAAGAATGGTCAATATCAGAGTACTTATGCTTATTTTGATTTTATTTTTCATAAAAAACTCCTTTCTAAAGAGAAAATCTCTTTATATAAAATATGATTTTTTGACAAAAAATGATTATTTAAAAGTGATTGACTAAAGTATATAAAAGTGATATAATATCTAGTACAATTCTAGTAGTTAATCCTTTGCTAAATAGCATAGGATAAAGATTTTCTTTTAAATTTTCCATTATAGGAATACAAAGTATAAGGAGAAATTTATGAAAGAAAGAAAAGACACAATTGAAAAGACATTGCTTGTTATTTTGGGAATTTTTAGTATATTTACAGTAATATACTATGAATTTTTTAAATACTAATGAGTAATGTTAAAATTTAACAACTAGTAATTGTTAAAGAGCCTTCCTTTTATGGAAGGCTTTTTTGGGAATTTTTTCAAAAAGGCTTGAACTTTAGTAAAATATTTGGTATAATACTTAGGCGTAGTAAGCACGCCTAAGCTAGTTTAACGGGAAGTGCCTAATTTTTAGGTCCTAGGAAACAAAAACTTAAGGCGGAAGAATAAACAAAAAGGGAGGAATTTAAAATGTCAGTAGTTGCAATGAAACAATTACTAGAAGCAGGTGTTCATTTCGGACATCAAACAAGAAGATGGGACCCAAGAATGGCTGAATATATTTTTCAAGCTAGAAATGGTATCCATATAATTGATTTACAAAAGACATCTAAAAAATTAGATGAGGCTTATAACTTTATTAGAGAGCAAGCCGAAGAAGGAAAAACAATTTTATTCGTAGGAACAAAGAAACAAGCACAAGAATGCGTTAAAGAAGCAGCATTAAAATGTGGAATGTTCTATGTTGACAAAAGATGGTTAGGTGGAATGCTAACAAACTTTGATACAATTCAAAAAAGAATTCAAAGATTAAAAGACTTAGAAAAAATGTCAGAAGATGGAACATTTGATGTTTTACCTAAAAAAGAAGTTATTTTACTTAGAAAAGAAATGGATAAGCTAGAAAGAAATTTAGGTGGAATTAAAGAAATGACTGAATTACCAGGAGTTATTTTCTTAGTAGACCCTAAAAAAGAAAGAATAGCAGTTTTAGAAGCTAAAAAATTAGGAATTCCTACAGTTGGATTAGTTGATACAAACTGCAATCCAGAAGATGTAGATTATGTAATTCCAGGAAATGATGATGCAATAAGAGCTGTAAAATTAATAGCAGATGTTATAGCAAATGCTGTTATTGAAGGAAAACAAGGCGAGAGTTTTGAAGCAGAAGCTGAAGAACAACCAGTAGAAGAAGAAACAACTACAATAGAACAAATTGTTGCAAACCAAGAAGAAAATACTGATTCAAAAGAATCAGAAGAATAAATCATAACAAATAAAAAGGGAGGAAAAAGGTATGATTAGTGCAAGTCAAGTAAAAGACCTAAGAGAAAAAACAGGTGCAGGTATGATGGACTGCAAAAAAGTTTTAACAGAGACAGATGGAGATATGGAAAAAGCAATTGAGTTATTACGTGAAAGAGGAATTGCAAAAGCAGCTAAAAAATCAGGAAGAATTGCAGCAGAAGGTTTAGTTGAAGCATATATTTCTGAAGATGGAAAAGTTGGAGCAGTTGTAGAAGTAAACTCAGAAACAGACTTTGTAGCTAAGAACGAAGAATTCAAAAATTTTGTTATGAGTGTAGCAAAACAAGTTGTTGAAAAAAATCCAAAAGATGTTGAGGATTTATTAGCACAAGAATCAATTACTGAACCAGGAAAAACAGTAAAAGAAGTATTAACAGACAAAATCGCTAAAATTGGTGAAAATATGAATATTAGAAGATTTGCTAGATTCGAATCAGCAGGATTGGTTGAGAAATACATTCATGGAGATGGAAAAATTGCAGTTTTAGTAAATATGAATGGTGGAGATAGTGAAGTTGCAAAAGATATTTGTATGCAAATTGCAGCTGCAAGACCAGAATATTTAAATGAAGTTTCAGTTCCAGAAGATAGATTAAATAAAGAAAAAGAAATTCTAAAAGCTCAAACAATGAATGAAGGAAAACCAGAAGCTATTGCTGAAAAAATTGTTCAAGGAAGAATCAGAAAATTCTTTGAAGAAGTTTGCTTAGTAGACCAAGCTTTTGTAAAAGAACCATCTAAAAAAGTTTCTGAATTATTAAAAGAACATAATGCAGAAGTAGTTGAATTTGCTAGATTTGAAAAAGGCGAAGGAATTGAGAAAAAAGAAGAAAACTTTGCAGAAGAGGTTATGAAACAATTAAAATAATTATAAAAATGCACTACCATAAAGGTGGTGTATTTTTTCGTCAATTGAAAAGTTAAAAGCAACTTAGAAGAAGTAAAAGCAATTTGTAAGAGAAAAAGCAATTTATAAGCA
>CALXAD010000031.1 GCA_944386195.1 uncultured Clostridia bacterium | reverse complement strand
TTTTAATTAAAAAAAACTTTATCTATAAGGCTTTTATCAAAAAGGTTTGGATTTTATAAAAGTTTGGATAACTTAAAAAATCCAAACGTTTGGATTTTTTAAGACATTCATTTGCGACAAAATTAGTAGAAGAAGGAGTACCATTAGTCCAAGTAAAAGAATTATTAGGGCATAGTTGTATAAGAAGTACAATGACGTATGTACATGTAGCAACAAACATGCAGAGGATAGATAGTCCATTAGATATATTTTTAAAGAAGGAGGAGAAAAAATAGAAAATGGTAGAAGTACAAGATATAATAAAAAAATATGGAAAAGAATATAAAGAAAAACATAGAATATTACCACATGTAGCAAAAACAATGGGAGCAATAGAAAAATGTAGAACAGCAGAATTAGGAGCACACATAGATGTATGTGATGAATGTGGATATGAGAAGATAAGCTATAATTCATGTAGAGATAGACATTGTCCGAAGTGTCAAAGTGTAGCAAGAGAGAAATGGATATATAATAGAGAGTTTGATTTATTAAATGTTAAGTATTTTCATGTAGTATTTACAATACCATCAGAATTATACTTGATAGCCAAACAAAATGAAACAAAAGTATATAATATATTATTTAAGGCAGCAGCAGAAACATTAGAAGAACTAGCAGAAGATAAGAAGTATTTAGGAGCACAAATAGGATTTATGGAAGTATTACATACATGGGGACAGACAATGATATATCATCCACATATACATACAATAGTACCAGCAGGAGGAATAGATAGTTTAGGAAAGTGGAGAAACAGCAAAAAGAAATTTTTTATACCAGTGAAAGTATTATCAAGAAAATTTAGAGGGAAGTTCTTATATTATTTAAAGAAAGAAGAATTAAATTATTATGGAGAAAATGAATATTTAGAAATACAAGAAAATTTTGATGAGTTAATGTCTAGAATGTATAAAAAAGAATGGGTAACATATTGTAAGGAACCATTTAAAGATGCAAGAAGTGTAATAAGATATTTAGGAAGATATACACATAGAGTAGCAATATCAAATAATAGAATAGTAAAAGAAGAAAACGGAGAAGTAACATTTAAATATAGAGATTATAAAGATAAGAAGAAAATAAAGGAAATGACAATAACAGCAGACGAATTTATAAGAAGATTTTTATTACATATATTGCCACCAAGATTTATGAAGATAAGACATTATGGTTTATTAGGAAATAGAAATAAAAAGACAAAGTTAGCTGAATGCAAGAGACTTACAAATACAGCTAACCTTGAGAAACTAGAGATAAGCACTCTAGAAATACTAAAGAGGACACTAGGTGTCGACTTTAATTTATGTCCTAAATGTCATAAAGGACATTTACTTAGTCCCGACTCCGGATAAAAACCAACAATTTCATACTACCAAAAAATTGCCTCTTAATTGGGGAGGGGGAACCTATGTCTATTTTACTATGAAATGGAAGAAAAAACAATGGAAAGGAAGAAAAAATAATAAAAAATAGCTTTTAGTATAGGAAGAGAAAAAAATAAAAACCCATAGGAAGTTTCCGCGTTTACAACTATTATAATTACAGCTGGTTAGCCAGAATAAGAAAGTGGTAATGGAGGAAACTTTTTTGCTGGCTAACCATCAGTAATTTCCTATACATTATTGTGCTTTTAATACTTGCTAGTGTTTCTATTTCAATGCTAACTGGGGATAACGGAATACTAACACAAGCACAAAGGGCGAAGGAGGAGACTGAAAAGGCAGCAAGAGAAGAGGAAAGAGATTTAGCAGAATTAGAAGCAATAGTAACAGGAAAAGATATTGTAATAACACCAGTTCATGATGAAAATCCAGGAGAGTTGGAAAAAGAAGGCTCTGATACTTTTGTAATTAATAGTATAGAAGATTTAGTATTTTTATCATATGATGTAACAAATGGAAATACATATAATGGAAAGACAGTAAAATTGGCAACAAATTTAGATTTCTCATCAGATAAATCATATGTAAATCCTAATAGAACTGATTTTGGAAAATATGGGTATAATGGACCATTGAAACAAAAATTAACATCGGATACAGGATTTATTCCAATAGGAAGCCAAGATAGAAGAAATAGCTTTTATGGAATTTTAGACGGAGATAATAAAGCAATATGTTCTTTATATATAAATATGAATAGTGAAAAAAATATAGTAGCAGGGCTCTTTGTAGCAAATTACGGAGAAATTAAAAACTTGGGATTAGTAAATACTAATATTATAGTACAAGGAGAATTAAATACTATAGTAGGAGGATTGAATGGTGTTACTTACAAAAATATAAATAATAGTTATGTTACAGGTAGTATAAACGTTACAGGAAAAGGTTATATGGTTATTGGAGGATTGTGTGGAGCAATGAAAAAAATGCAAATATTGAAAATTGCTACAATTTAGCAAACCTAGAAACTAAAAATATTAGTGGAAGAAAACTCACTTCTAATACTGCTTGCGGAGGAATAACTGGACAATTTTCAGTTGAAAATAAAGAAAATAATGAAATTGGAAACATACAAAGATGCTTTAATTATGGAAATATAAAAGTTAATGGTGGTAATAATCAAGTTGTTGTTGGAGGAATCATTGGTGCGAAAACTGAAGAAAGTAATAGGTTAAATATAAATAGTTGTTATAACAATTCCGAATTGCAAGTAAGTACATCTAGTATTACGAATAATGCTCTTGGAGGAATAGCTGGTATGTTAAGTGTTACAAATATTTCAAATTGCTATAATATAGGAAATATAATAGTAAATAAGGAGAAAAATACTACTACAGAAGAATTTTTGGGAATAGGAGGAATAATAGGAAGGGCATCTACTACTGAAATAAATAATGTTTTTAATATAGGAAAAATAATAATTGAAAAAGGTAGTACTGATTTAAAAGTTGGAGGAATCATAGGTGGAGCAGGTAATAATGATATTAATATTATTGTAAATAATGCTTATAATGAAGGAAAAATTGAAGAAGATATTTCTGTAAGTGGTGAACAAATAGGAAGTATATCAGGAAACAATTCAATAACGTTTAATAACTGTTATTATCTAAAAGGAACTTATGATGTAGGAGTAGGTGGAAGTGAAACAGTTACAGGAGTTTCACAATTAGATAGTATTGATAAATTTCCAAATGTACTAGAAGTTATAAATGGTGATAATGCATTTAAAGAAGATAGTAATAACATAAATAATGGATATCCAATATTAGAATGGCAATAAAAATATATGAGGGTAGAAAATATTAGAAATAATATTTACACTCTCATTTTTTTCTTTTATACAGCATAAAATAAATAAGTGTATAAAATGTAATAAATTATACAAAATTTAACATTTTTTTATTATTTGGGAAGGATTTATGTAAAATACGTCGAATAATATATATGTGTATATTAAAATGTAAGAAAGTGAGGAAAAAATGCCAAGATATAGTGATGAAATAATTGAAGAAGTAAGACAATCAAATGATATAGTAGACATTATATCACAATATGTGCATTTAAAAAGAAGCGGAAGAAATTTCTTTGGATTATGTCCATTTCATAATGAAAAATCACCTTCTTTTTCTGTTTCACCAGATAAACAAATATTCCACTGTTTCGGATGTGGAGTTGGAGGAAATGTATTCACTTTCTTAATGAAGATAGAAGGAATTAATTTTGTAGAAGCAGTACAAATGTTAGCAGAAAGAGCAAATATACAATTACCAACATTTGAAAATCGTGAAGATAGTGCAAGAGAAGAATTAAAAGCGAAAGTATATAAAGTAAATGAATTTACTGCACAATATTATCATGAAAATCTATATAAACCATCAGCGAAACCGGCCCAAGAATATGTAAAAAAGAGAAAATTGAGTAATGAAATATTAAAGGCATTTAGAATTGGGTATTCAGGGAAGTTTGATGAATTATACAAAGAATTAAAAAGACAGGGGTTTCAAGAGCCAGAAATATTAGAATCAGGATTAGTAAATAAAAACGAAAATGGTACATATATTGATAGGTATAGAAATAGACTAATGTTTCCAATATGTGATGCAAGAGGAAGGGTAATAGCATTTGGTGGAAGAGTATTGGATGATTCAAAACCTAAATATATAAATTCACCTGAAAATGTAGTGTATAGTAAAGGAAGGCATCTATTTGGATTAAATGTAGCCAAAAAAAGTAATGAAATAAAAAAGAGACTTTTAATAGTAGAGGGGTATATGGATGTAATATCTCTTCAACAAAGAGGGATTACAAATGTTGTAGCACCACTTCGGAACAGCATTAACCCAACAACAAGGATGGCTACTTAGAAGAAATACACAGCAAGTAATATTAAGTTTTGATTCTGATGAAGCAGGATTAAAAGCAAAGATGAGAGCAGTAGATATCTTGCAAAATATGGGATGCGATATTAGAGTATTACAGATGGAAGGTGCAAAAGACCCAGATGAATATATTATAAAATATGGTAATGCAAGATTTCAAAATTTAGTAGACAAGGCACTTTCAGTTACTGAATTCAAAGTAAAATTGTTAAAACAAGATCTTGATTTAAACAATACTAGTGATAAAATAAAATTTTTAAACGAAATCGCAAAATTAATTTCTAAAGTGGATAATAATATAGAAAGAGAAGTATACATCGAAAAAATTTCCAAAGAATATGAAATATCAAAAGAAGCAATTTATGCAGAAGTAAATAAATTAACATATGTGAATAATAAAAGTGAAAAAGTTTTGGACAAGGTAGTTCCTGTAGTAAGACATATAAAAGTACCTGAAAAACAAGTTTCAGAAGCTGTAAGAAGAAGGGAAAACACAGTACTTTCATTATTACTTATGGGAGATTTAAATATTTATCAAATAATAAAACAGAATATAGGTGTAGATGACTTTAAAGATGAATTAAATAAACAAATTGCAAAAAAATTGTATGAACAACTAGAAAAGGGAAATAGTAATATAAATGCAATTTTAGACGAATTAGGTGAAGATGAGCAAAATCATATAACAGAAATACTGGCAGATGATTATGAAATTGATGATATAGAAAAGGCAATTGACGATGTTATGCAAAGTTATCAAAAAGATAAATTAACAGAAAGAAAATTTGAAATTTTAGGTTTATTGGAAAATAAAGACAATAATCTAGAAAATGAAGAAAAAGTTAAATTGGGAAAAGAGCTAAATGATATTATAATCAGATTAGCTAAAATGAAATAGGGGTGAAAAAGAAAAATGGCAAGTAAGAAGGATGAAAAAGAAGAGGTAAAGAAAGAAGTTAAATCAAAAACAAAGAAAGAAACAGCTAAAAAAGAAGAAAAGGTAAAAAAAGAAAAAACTAAAAAAACGGAAAATGAAAAGAAAGAAGTAAAAGTAGAAAAACCAGAAAAAGTGAAAAAATCAGAAAAAACAGAGAAAACAGAAAAAAATGATAAAAAACCAAAAGCAGAAAAGAAACCAAAAATTGAAAACAAAAAAGAAGAAGAAAAAAATAATGAAAATGAAGCATCTAATAAAAATGAAGTAAATGAAGAAAAAGACAAAAATGAAAAGGTAAATAAAATTTTAGAAAAGGCCAAAGCAAAAGGAAAAATAACTTATGGAGATTTAGCAAAAGAATTAGATGATGCAAATCCAGAACAAATAGACAAAGTTTTTGATGCTTTTGAAAAAATGGGAGTAAGTTTAAATGATGATTTAGATGAAGAACCAGATATAGATGACCTAAAAGAAGTTGAAGATTTAAAATTAGATGAAATAACAGCAGATGCAGATACAAATTATGAAGGAATAAATGTAGATGACCCAGTAAGGATGTATTTAAGAGAAATAGGAAGAATACCTCTTTTAACATTTGACCAAGAATTAGATTTAGCAAAAAGAATATTAAAAGGTGATGAAGAAGCTAAAAAACAATTAGCAGAATCAAATTTAAGATTAGTTGTAAGTATTGCTAAAAAATATGTTGGTAGAGGAATGCTATTCTTAGACTTAATCCAAGAAGGAAATATGGGACTAATAAAAGCAGTTGAAAAATTTGATTATACAAAAGGATTTAAATTTAGTACTTATGCTACTTGGTGGATTAGACAAGCAATCACTAGAGCAATTGCAGACCAAGCAAGAACAATAAGAATCCCAGTTCATATGGTAGAAACAATAAATAAATTAATAAGGACATCAAGACATTTATTACAACAATTAGGAAGAGAACCAACGCCAGAAGAAATAGCAGCTGAAATGGAAATCCCAGTAGAAAAAGTTATGGAAATTCAAAAAATAGCTCAAGACCCGGTATCATTAGAAACACCAATAGGAGAAGAAGATGATAGTCACTTAGGAGATTTTATACAAGATGAAGATAGTCCAGCACCACAAGATTCAGCAGCATATACAATGCTTAAGGAACAATTAGAAGAAGTAATGAATACATTAACACCAAGAGAAGCAAAAGTATTAAAATTAAGATTTGGATTAGAAGATGGAAAAGCAAGAACATTAGAGGAAGTAGGTCGTGAATTTGATGTAACTCGTGAAAGAATAAGACAAATAGAAGCAAAAGCATTAAGAAAATTAAGACATCCAAGTAGAAGTAAAAAATTAAGAGATTATATGAATTAATCTATTATAATACGGAGGAAAAAATGAATCAAATAATACAATTTGTTGAAAATCTAAAAACATTAGATGTTGTTGATATAGTAGTTGCAATATGTATAATAATATTATTTAAAGTACTTAGCCCTAGTATATCATATATGATTGTGAAATTATTTAAAATAAAATCAAATAAAAGGCAAATAAAAGAAAGTGCATTTTACAATCCCTTAAAAATATTTTTTACAATACTTGGAGTATATCTAGCAGTATGGATATTAAAAGAACCACTTAATATATCACAAGATGTAATGAAAATAGTTAATCAAATTTTCCAAATAATAAGTGTTATAGCATTTGCAAAAGCATTAGTAGCTAGTTTTACAACCAATTCAACACTCATAAAAAGAGCAAAAAGAAAATGGAAAAAGCAAGTAGATGACTCAATGCTAGAGTTTGCGTTAAAAGTTTTAAGAGTAGTAATATATATAATAGCATTATTTATAGTTTTATTAATATTAAATATAAATTTAGGTGGTCTTGTAGCAGGATTAGGAATAGGTGGTATTATAATAACACTTGCTGCACAAGATACAGCTAAAAATATATTTGGAGGATTTGTACTATTACTAGATAAACCATTTAATGTAGGAGATTGGATTGAAACACCAAATTATCAAGGAACTGTAGAAGATATAACCTTTAGAACAACAAGAATAAGAAACTTTGAAAATTCAATAGTAAATATACCAAATTCTACAATAGCAGATGTAGCAATAATTAATTGGAGTAAAATGGAAAAAAGAAAATACACATTGGATTTACCATTTTCATTTGAAACAACATCAGAACAGATGAAAATGGTATCAGATAAAATAAAAGAAATATTATTTATTAATCCAAAAGTTTTAGATGATGATATAGTTGTTAGTTTTAAGGAAATAGAAGAAGATAATTTTGATTTATATATAGAATTATTTTTTAACACAACAGCATATAAAGATTATTTAGATGCAGTAGATGAATTAAATAGAGCAATTATAGATGTAGTACATAATTTAGGATTAAAATTAGCATATCCATCAAATAAAGTTTTTATGGGAAATAACTAGACAAAAAAACAAGGTTAGAGTTTTCTAATCTTGTTTTTTTGTCTATAATTAATAAAAAATGTTCACATTATAGACATAAACAGTATTTATAATATATAATATATGTGATTTAAAAATAAGGAGAGTATAATTATGGGAGATAATTGTATTTTAATTGTAGATGATGAACAAAGAATGAGAAAATTAATAAAAGATTTTTTAGTGGCAAAAGGATATAGCATATTGGAAGCAGAAGATGGCGAAAAAGCATTAGAAGTATTTGAAAATAACAAAAATAAAATAAGTCTTATACTATTAGATGTCATGATGCCTAAGCTTGATGGGTGGTCTGTTTTAAGACAGATAAGACAAGAATCAAAAGTACCAATAATTATGCTAACAGCAAGAGGAGAAGAACAAGACGAATTATTTGGGTTTGAACTTGGAGTAGATGAATACATATCAAAACCATTTAGTCCAAAAGTACTAGTAGCAAGAGTAGAAGCAATATTAAGAAGAACAAATAAAGACCAAAAAGAAGTAAAAAGTTATGGCGGAATAGAAATAGATAAAGAAGGAAGAACTGTAAAAGTAGATGGAAAGCCAATAGAGCTAAGTTTAAGAGAATATGAATTATTAGTTTATTTAGTAGATAATGAAAATATAGCTTTATCAAGAGATAAAATATTAAATAATGTTTGGAATTATGATTATTATGGAGATTCAAGAACAATAGATAGTCACATAAAGAAGATAAGACATAAATTAGGCAAAAAAGGAAAATATATAAAAACAATAAGAGGTATAGGATATAAATTTGAAACCAAATAAAAAAAGAGGTAAATAAAATGGTAAAAAGACAAAATCCTTTTAAATCAGTAAGAGTAAAATTATTTGTAACATTATCATTAATAATACTTGGAATTATTACATTTTTAATATTGGTTAATAACTTTGTATTTGGAACATTTTATTTATATAGTAAAAAACGAGCATTAAAATCAGTATATGAAACAGTAAATAGTTATTATAATGGTGAAGAAACGGGAAATTTAGAAAGTGAATTAGAACCAATATCAATAAAAAATAATTTTGATATATTAATTAGAAATGACCAAAATGTAAATGTATATACATCTAATAAAGATTTTTTCTCAGCATTTGGGCAAATGAATGAAATGACAAATAGATTTGATACAGGAGCAGGAGATGTAATAGAAGAAGGAGAGAATTATGTTATTAGTAAAATAAAAGATAACAAAAATGGACTTACATATGTATTACTTGCAGCAACACTTGATAATGGATATTTATTATATATAAGAATACCAATAAATTCAATAGAAGAAAGTGTAAAAATTTCAAATAACTTCTTATATTTAATGGCAGGAGTTGCAATATTAATAGCAGCTGTAATAGTATCATATGTATCAAGGAAATTTACAGACCCAATACTTGAATTAAATTCAATAGCAAAGAAAATGGCAAATCTAGACTTTAGTCATAAATATAGGACAACAGATGCTGATGATGAAATAAATAATTTAGGAAAAAGTATAAATTTAATGTCTGAAAAATTAGAAAAAACGATTAAGCAATTAAGAAATACAAATATAGAGCTAGAAAAAGATATAGAAGAAAAATCAAAATTAGATGAAATGAGAAAAAGTTTTATTTCAGATGTATCACATGAATTAAAAACACCAATAGCATTAATACAAGGATATAGTGAAGGATTATTAGAGAATGTAAATACAGATGAAGAAAGTAGAAGATTTTATGCAGAAGTTATTTTAGATGAAACAAATAAAATGGATAAATTAGTAAAACAACTTTTGGAACTTATGAAACTTGAGTATGGAAAAAGAGAATTTAATGATACAAAATTTAATATTGTAGAATTAGAAAAAGAAGTAGTAAGAAAGTCAAAAGTAATGCTTGAAGAAAAACAAGCAAAAGTAGAATTTAAAACTTCTGATGAAATAAATGTATTAGCAGATGACTTTTATATAGAACAAGTAGTAACAAACTATATGACAAATGCAATAAAACATGTAGAAGAAGTAAATGGAGAAAAAGTAATAAGAATAGAAAATGATGTAGATGTTGAGAAAAATAAAGTAAGAGTTAAAGTATTTAATACTGGAAAACAGATACCAGAAGAAGATTTAAATAGAATATGGAAAAGATTTTATAAAATAGATGCATCAAGAAATAGAAAAGATGGAGGAACTGGAATAGGATTGGCATTTGTAAAAGCTGTTATGAATAATTATGGTAATAGCTATGGAGTAGTAAATAAAGAAAATGGAGTAGAGTTTTATTTTGACTTAGAATTAAAAATATGAGACTTTTAGGGACGGACCTTAAAAGTCTCATTTCTTTTTTGGGTATGGCTTAATAGTATCTGTTCTATATAATAAATAGTCAATACTAGTTTTATAAAAATCAGCAAGTTTTGAAAGTAGTTCTAAAGGAATACTTCTTTTACCTGATTCATAATAAGAATAAGCAACTTGAGATATATTCAAATATTTACTTAATTGAGTTTGTGTTAAATCATTATCTTCTCTTAAATTTCTGATACGAGTTTCCATTATTTTTATACCTTCTTTTTTCTTTAAAAAATTATAAAATAAAACAAAATGTTATATTGACTTTAAAACAAATTGTTATAAAATTAACGAAAAAGGAGAGGAAGATATTAATGAATAAACAAAGGAAGAATAAGGGAATAACATTAATTGCATTAGTAATAACAATAATAGTATTATTAATATTAGCAGGAGTTTCAATTTCTATGCTAACAGGTGAGAATGGAATATTAACTCAAGCACAAAATGCAAAAGAAGAAACTGAGATAGCAAGTGAAAAAGAAGCAATACAGCTGACAATGATAAATAAAGAATCAACAAATAATAGTAAATATGATATAGGAGAAGAATTAATAGATAGAACACTTGCTAATGGAAATAATTAGAAAATAGTATCGGTAAATGAAACTAAAAAGATATATGGAACAGGATGGAAATATATAGATAAAGGTACAAATTTAGAAAATTATGGAGAAACAAAATATAAATGGGTAATAAATGAAAATACAGGAGAAGTTGTAAAATTACCAGAAGATATAACAAAATTATCTTATGGTGATAATTTAGGAGTAAAAGATGGAATCGTATTAAATGTGGACCCAATAAATATGGGAGATAGTAAATCATGGGGAGAAGGAGTAACTTTATATGGAGTAGAAGAAGGAGATGGATATGGATGGAATGGAACAGAGTTTAAATTTGATGGAAAAAATGACTATATAGAAGTATATACAGATGGAGTAAATACTGATAGTGGAATTACTTTTGAGTTTTATTGTAGTGCTCCAAATGGAAAAGATATATATATGTTAGGAAAAACAATAAGAAATCCAGAAGTTACTTGGACTAATAGGTTTAGAATGCAGTTTTTTCAAAGTATAAAAAGTTTGAGATGTTGTATGTCTGGATTAGATTCAATGTCTGATTGGAAAGTAAATAATGGTTATCAAAAACATTGGATAGCAAAGAGTGTAGCAGAAAATTTCCAAGGAGAAGATGGAGGTTATATAACAGTAACAGCAGATATAAAAAATAATAAAGTAGGAGTATATTGGAATGGAGAATTTATAGGAGAAACAACATGTAGTCATGATTGGATGGTAAATGGAGGTTTAACAGATAGTTCAATACCATTTACAGTAGGATTAGTAATAGGAGGAAATAATTATACTGAAAGTTTTTCTGAAATAAATTTATATGCATGTAGATTGTATAATAAAGTATTAACAAGTGAAGAAATAAAAGATAATTATAATAAAACAGTAACATATCATAATGTATTGGTACAACAAGAAAATAAATAAAAATTAAACAGCAAATTGGTTAATTTCTAATTTGCAGTTTTTAAAATTTTTTATAAACATTTACAAAAAAATTTTTAAATGTTATAATCAAGTAAACAATAAAATGGGAGGAAATTATGAATAGAATAAAAATTTTTTTTACTAACATTTCAGGAAAAATATCAAGTTTATTTGGAAAGAAAAAAATATGCCTAATATGAGTTGCTATAGGTCTACTATAAAGTATGTACCTAAAACAGACGAAAAAGATGATAATAATGAGAAATAAAATAGAGTTGCCAGGTGTTATATATGAGATTACAACACTATGTAATTTAAAATGTAAATACTGTTATAATTACTGGAAAAAAGATGGAAAAGATAGTTTGAAAATAGAAAAAATTAATCCTAAAAAAACTTTAAAACAGTTTATGAAGTCAGTAAAATGTGATGAAATTACTTTTACTGGAGGAGAACCTACAATAAATTTTAAAGAATTATTGGATTGTATAATGTATGTAAAATCAAGGAATAAAAGTGTAACTATAATAACAAATGCAACATTATTAGATGACAAAAAGATAGAATTATTATCAAAACTAAAGGTTGATTTGTTTGAAATAACTATAAATTCTTATAAAAAAGAAATTCATGAGAAAATAAATGGAATAAAAGGGTCTTTTGATAAAACTATCGAAAATATAAAAAAAATTCAAAATAAGGGTATAGAAGTAGTTGTACCAATAGTTATAACTAAATATAATGTAAAAGAAATAAATAAAACTTTGGAATTTATACATAGTTTAGGAATAAAAAGAATAATGGTAAATAGATATAACATAGGTGGCAATGGTTGTAATAATGTTGAAGATATTTTAGCAAGTTTAGAAGATTTAAAAAGAGCCTATAAAATGTGCCAAGAATTTGCCGAAAAATATAATACAGAAATATATTCTTTAGTATGCACACCACAATGTGTGTTACTTCCAGAAGACTATCCTAATATAGTTTTTTCAAATTGTGAGTGTAATAATTTAAATAGGGAATATACATTATCAAGAGATGGAAATATAAGATATTGTAATCATTCACCAGAAATTATTGGAAATGTGTATGATAGTAAAATGAGTGAAATATTAAAATCAGATAAATTAAAAAAGTGGGCTGAAATAGAACCAGTTTTTTGTAAAAAATGTACTAAAAAAGAAAGTTGCCAATATGGGTGTAGGGCAGCATCACAACAAATGGGTTATGGACTAGAAAAAGAAGACCCAATAGTATCTATATATGGAATTAATATAAATAAAACGAGAAATATTTAATTATAATATTTCTTGTTTTATTATTTTTTGTCGAATTTTGACGATGAAAAGTTCTTTACAAATCAAGAAAAATGTAGTATTATATTACTTGAGTTAACTCAAAATAAGTTTTTTCAAATTAAATTTAAATTGTTTTTTAATTTAAATCTAAAAAATTCCAAAAAGAAAATATTTATATGGAGGGAAATTATATAGTCATGTTTCGATATAGTACTATATATATTAATCTTGTTAGTTTTTTTGTCACGCTTATTATATTCATATTTGGAGAATATATTATTTCAAATTATGATACTTTTACTAGAAAAAGTTCATTAAAAGCAGGATTTCAAGTCGAGAATATATCAAATGAAGTGACGAAGGAAAATACAATTAAAGAAGATACAAATGAAGAAATAAAAGGAACTAAAGAAAATTGGTATTTAGAAATTCCTAAAATAAATCTAAAAGCCCCAATAAGTGAAGGGACAACTTCAGAAGTTATGGATGATTATATAGGTCATTTTGAAGAAACATCAAAAGACTTGGGAAATATCGGACTTGCAGCACATAATAGAGGGTATAAAAATAATTATTTTAGAGATTTAAAACAATTAAAAGAAAATGATGAAATTTATTATACATATAATGGAAAAACAAGAAAATATGTTGTAACCCAAAGTATTATAATAAAGGATACAGATTGGACGTATTTAGAAGAGACAAAAGAAAACACAATAACACTTATTACATGTGTTGAGAATCAACCAGAATATAGAAGATGCATAATAGGAAAAGAAGAAAATTGAAAGGAGAGAATTAGTTGAAAAATAATAAAATAAAAAAAGAAAAATGGAAATTAAAAATGAAAAAAATATTATTATTAATAATAGCTTTAATAATAAATTGTTTCTCATTTTTAAATGCAAGTTATGCAGAAAATAAAAATTCAGCAAATTTATATTCATTAGGATATTGTGGAAACTTATTAAAATATAAAGGAAATATTGTAAAAGTGGCATATGTTGTATATACAAAAGATGGAACAAATTATCCAGCTTATTGTTTAGACGAAACAGAGAAAGGAGTAGAAGATATCCCATATTCAGTATCAGTAAATAATGAAATAAAGGATTTAGAATTATGGAGATATATTATTAATGGGTATCCATATAAAACAATAAAAGAATTAGGAGTAGCAAATAAAGAAGAAGCATTTACAGCAACAAATCAAGCTATTAGTTGTTATATGAACAAAAATAAGATAGAAGATTATCAACCTATAGGAGAAGCGGGAGTAAGAACATTAAATGCAATGAAGAAGATAATAAATAATGCAACAAATTCAGATGAAATAAAAGTATTAAACACAATAACAATAAAAGACAATGTAGGAGAATGGAGAGTAGATAGTATTGATAAAAATTATGTGTCTAAATTATATAATGTAAGTGCAAAAACAAATATTTTAAATTATAAGATAACAATAGAAGAAAATTCTAAAAAATTAGAAGGAATAAAAATAACAGATGAAAAAAATAATGAAAGAAATGAATTTAAACCAAATGAAAAATTCAAAATATTAATTCCTATTAAAGAATTAACGGAAAATGGAAAATTTAATATAAAAGTAAATGCTCTAATAAATACAAAAACAGTGTTATATGGAAAATCAACCAAACAAGGAGGACAAGATTATGCATTAACAGGAAAAATATATGAAGATGGCGAAGGACAATTGGAAGATAGATATTATAAAAATAATACGAAAATAGTAATAATAAAAAAGGAACAACTAACTGGAAAACTTATGGAAGGAGCAGAATTCCAATTATTAGATGAAAATAAAAATGTGCTTTATGATAATTTAAGAACAGGTAAAGATGGAAAAATAATAATTGAAAATATAATCCCAGGAAGGTATTACTTAAAAGAAACTAAAACAATAGAAGGATATACTTTATTAAGAGATTTAGTAAATATAAATCTTGATTTTAACCAACAGGCGACAGTAACTGTAAACAATGGAAAGGAACTAAAACCATTACCAGGTGGGAAACATATTCCAAAAAATAATACTACTGAAAATGTAGAAAAAGAAGAAGTAAAAAAATTGCCAGTAACGGGAATGTAAAAAAACATCGCAATTAGTAAGAAAAAATCTTATTAATAGCGATGTTTTAAAAGTAAAATATTTTGGAAAATACTAGGATTTTTTCTGAATTTTGGGAGTTGAATTTGTTCATTTACTTTGGTATAATATAAAAGTGGAAAATATTAAACATAAATATAAAGGAGAGGTAGATTTTTAGATGTTAGTACAACTGATTATTTTGGCAATTTTAATTTTAATAAATGCTTATTTTGCGGCTAGTGAAATTGCCTTTATTTCCTTGAATGATGCAAAGATAGAAAAACAAGCAAAAGAAGGAAATAAAAAAGCAAAACAAATAGAAAGTATGTTGAAAACACCAAGTAAGTTTTTAGCAACAATACAAATAGGAATTACTTTAGCAGGATTTTTATCAAGTGCGTTTGCATCAGATGCATTTGCAGAAAGATTAGCTCCAATGTTATATAAATTGATGCCATTTCTTAGTTTAAGTGCATGGAATAATATATCAATTATATTAATTACAATTATATTATCATTCTTTACATTAGTCTTTGGAGAGTTAGTTCCAAAACGTTTAGGAATGAAACACTATGAGAAAATAGCATTTGGAACAATAGGGGTTATAAGAGCAATTTCAATTATAACATCACCGTTTGTTAAATTATTAACAGGAGTAACAAACGGTATATCAAAAGCATTTGGTGTTGAAGAAAGTGATGAGGATGAAGTAACAGAAGAAGAAATAAAAATGATGGTTGACCAAGGTGAAGAAAAGGGAACTATTGAAGAGGAAGAAAAAGAATTAATAAATAATGTATTTGAATTTAATGATATTACTGTATCAGAAATAATGAGACATAGAAAAGATATATTTGCAGTAGATATAAATATAAGTAAAGAAGAATTAATGGAAGAACTATCAAAACATAAATATTGTTATAGTAGAATACCAGTATATGATGAAACTATAGATGAAATAAAAGGTATTTTATATATAAAAGATGTATTAAAAAATATTGATAAAAAGAATTTCAAAGTTAAAAATCTTATAAAAGATGCATATTTTGTTTCACAAAATAGATTAATTAATGAAGTATTTAAAGATTTACAAAAACACAAAACACAAATTGCAATTATAGTGGATGAATATGGTGGAACAGCAGGTCTTGTAACAATGGAAGATATACTAGAAGAATTAGTTGGAGATATATATGATGAATATGATAAAGTGGAAAAAGAATATGAAAAAATTGATGATAACACATATATGATATCAGGAAGTATGCCAATTTATGATGTAAATAAATTATTAGATGCCAAAATTCCAGAGGGAGATTATGATACAATTTCAGGATATTTACAAGAAGAATTGGGAAGAATTCCAGAAGATGAAGAAAATCCAGTTATAGAAACAAAATATGTAACATTTAAAATAGAAAAATCTGAGGATAAAAGAATATTAAAGATAAAAGCTTGTAAAAATAATGTAGAGAATGAAGAACAAGAAGAAGAAAATGAAACGGAAGAATAAGAGAGGATTGGTAATATGAAAAGAACATTTATAATAAGATGTATATTAATAGCGGTATTAGTAATAGCAATAATTGTAGGAGTATCTATTTATTTTATTTATCAAAATGGAAGAAGATATGAAATAGAAGAAGTAAAACAATATAATTATTTTACGTTAAGGAAAGATAATTTATATGGGGTTATTGATAGAAGCGGAAATATAATAATAGACCCAACATATGATGATGTAAAAATACCAAATCCAGAAAAACCTGTATTTGTATGCTATGAAGGTGAGGATACAAAAGTTTTAAATGAAAATAAAGAGGAAATTTTAACAGATTATGATAAAGTAGAACCAATCCAATTAAAAAATACGGTCGATGATTTAATATATGAAAAAAGTGTATTAAAATATCAAGAAGATGGAAAATTCGGATTAATAGATTTTGAAGGAAAAAGAATTACTAAACCAATATATGACTCAATAGATAGTTTAAATTATAAAGAAGGACAACTTCTAGTAAAACAGGATGGAAAAACAGGAGTAATTAATATAAAAGGAAATACATTAATTGATATAAAATATGACCAGATAAATGTAGATGGGTATTATACTAAAGAAGGTGGATATAATTATTCAGGATATATTGTATCTACAACGACAGACCAAGGTTATAGATATGGATATATAAATTACGATGGGAAATTATTATTAGAGCCTAATTATAATCAATTATCTAGAGTAACACAAATACAAGATAATAATAATGCTTATATTATATGTGCTGAGAATGGTAGATATGGTGTTATTAAAAATGACGAAAATATAATTCCAAATGAATATCAATCAATTGAGTATGATGAAGGAAATAATTTGTTTACTATAGAAAAAGGTAAGAAATATGGTATTGCCAATATAGAGGGAAATATAATAGTTCCAACAGAATATTCTCAAATAGATATAACAGGTGTTTATTTATATGCTACAAATGACCAAGGTGTGGTAGTATATAATAGTGATGGTACACAAGCAAATATAGATACAAATATTGCTATAATAAACACAAGTAATGAAAAATATAAAATTAGAATAGATAATTCTAATGGAACAAAATATGGTGTTATAGATAAAGAAGGACAACAAGTTATTGATGAGAAATATAATTATATAGAATATTTATTTGATGATTATTTTATAGCAAGTACTGAAAATTCAAAATTAGGTATAATAGACGATAAAGATAATGTTAAAGTAGAAATAAATAATGATTTATTACAAAGAATAGAAGGAACGGATATAATTCAAACAATGACGGCAAGTGATAATGTGACTAGATTATATGATAGAGGATTAAATAAAATTTGCGAAATGGCTAATGCAAATATAGAAGTAAAAGATAATTATATAAAAATTTCAAATAATGAAGAAACAAGATATTTTAGTAAAGATGGAAAAGAGTTAAAAAATACAGATGTATATCCAAATAATACTTTATTTGCTAAAAATGAAAATGGCAAATGGGGATTTACAAATAAAAATGGAGATATAGTTGTAGAAGCAAAATATGATAAAGTAACAGAATTTAATGAGTTTGGTTTTGCAGGAGTAGAACTAGATGGAAAATGGGGAGTATTAAATTCTAAAGGTGAAGAAATACTTGCTCCAACATATGTTTTTAATGATGAAACTGAACCATATTTTATAGGTCAATATTATCAAGTAGAATATGCATCAGGAGGAGTATATTATACAGATTTAAATAGTAATGAATAAAAAATAGACGGGAATTAGAAAAAGTTTTAAATAGGGAATAACAAGAAATATGTTATTTCCTATTTTTTATATCTAAAAATATATAAAATAGAGTTTGCTTTGATATATTTTAAGGTATAATCAAGGATAATTTAGAATATATGAAATAAAATTAGAAATGGAGTTAATAGAATTTACAACGCAAGCAAGAAAAAACTAATTTAACACAAAGAGGGATAAGTGAAAAAAGTGGAGTAATACAACCTTCTATTGCTAAAATTGAAAATTTTAAAAGGTCACCGCAAGTAAAACTTTAATAAAATTATTATATCCAATGGAGTATAATTTGGGAGTTATTCCATTAGAAAAATAGAAATTTTAAATATATAAAAGGATAATACTAGTGAGGCTATTGAAGAAGTAGCTTCTTTTTTATGCATAAAATAAAATTTGTAATAGAAATGTAATACAAATTTTTAGTAAAACTATTTACAAAATATCTTATTTTTTATAAAATTAATACGTAGCATATACGATAATAATACATAATAAAAACTTATTTTCATTAACTAACGTTTATGTATAATTTATAAAAATAGAAAAATAATAAAACAAATGAGGAGGAGAACAAAATGAGAGAAATTAAAGCGAAAATGAAAGAAAAACTAACAAAAAAACAAAGAGGTATTACTCTTATAGCATTAGTAATTACAATAATAGTACTACTAATCTTAGCAGGAGTATCAATTTCAATGTTAACAGGACAAAATGGATTACTAACAAAGGCAACAGAGGCAAAAGAACAATCTTCAAATGGAGAATTAAAAGAAAGTATAGCTTTAGCTGTACAATCATTATTAGTAAAAAAATCATATGATGGTGAAGAAATAAATGCAGAAAATTTACGAGAACAATTAAATGCAGATGGACTTTCAGGTTTTGAGATAACAGGAAATAAAGACTTAGTTGTTACATTCCCTAATAATAAGTCATATGTTGTTAAAACAAATGGAGAAGTATGTGAAAATACTATACAATCAGTTTTAAAACAAGGAGATTATATTAATTATAATTCTGATAGCCTAAGTGGTGGAGAAAATTGGAGAGTATTTTATAAAGAGAATGGTACTGTAAATATTGTATCAACAAATCCAACAGAAATTGTACAAGCAGCTAATAATGGTGTTACAGAAGAATCTGCAGAAAAAGCAAAAGAATTTGAAGAATTATTAAAGGCAAAAAGAACAGAAAAGGTATCTGTAAGAGTAGGTAAAGATCCTCAATTAGGTGAAGAAATAGTAACAAAAGAATTGAATTATTTTTCACCAGAACTAGCTCAAAATTATTCATTAACTATTACAATGGATGATATACAAAAGGCTGTTGGTATTTCTTATACATTAGGTCAATCAGTATCAAAAGAAGAATTAAAGAAAAATGATGTAAATAATTTATTTCCAGTAACTGGAGATTGTTATCTAATAGGAACTTATATGGGAGATTTAGGTGCTAATAAGAATAGCTTATATATGGTATTCTCAAATAATAGCGGATTAGGTGCATGTTGGTTATTAGCATCTGCTTTTGAAAGTGGAACAAAAATAAGACCAATAGTTCAATTAAAAGAAAACTTAGTAATTGTAGATGGAGATGGTTCATTAGAATATCCATACACTTTAAAAGCAATATAAAATTTAGATAATGCAGAATAAAAATTGAATTAGAAAACATTTACAGTATTCTAAAAAACTTCAAATAGAATAGAAATAATAATTACTAAGTAGTCAAGAATAGCAAGAATAACTTGCTATTTTTTGTTTTCTGTTATAAAGTACTAAATTGATCGTTCCTCGCAATGGTATAAATGAATAATAATAGAAATAAAATTGAAAATATAGTAAACCTCTTGTATAATATAAT
>CALXAD010000030.1 GCA_944386195.1 uncultured Clostridia bacterium | reverse complement strand
TAATATTCTGTGGATAACTATTTCTATTTTTTATCTAGTCTGAACAGTAACAATTTATTGTTACTGTTCAGACTTAAATAATAAAAATATCCTAATTATCTATCTGTTAACTGGGATATTTTTGTATATATTTTTTATTGCTTCATAAAAGTTTTTTCTTTGTTTCTTAAATGTTACTATTATACTTCTTATATTTGAATACACTTTCATTCCTTCCATACTATTAAATATTCCTGATACTTTTAACTTTATTTTAAAATTTCTCAAATCTCTTTCTGCTAAGTTATTATCAAATGGCACATTAAAATCATAAAGAAATTTTAAATGATTTTCTTTAACATCTCTTCTGAAACATTTCCTATACTTCACTCAAAATATCCATCTATCCAAAGTGTCTGCTCCTTCCAGAATTGTTTTTTAATATTTTGAATATTTCTTCCAAATATGATATGCTCTTTATCTGTTTCCATATGTCTAATAATAATCTTATGCTTTTTTCATATTTCGTAAAAAAATTGTTTTATGTCATCTGATATTTGTTTTTATATAAAAAGCTTTTTTCTATATTTACATACAAAAATGATATGATATTGTAGTAAGTATCTTTCCTATTTTTTGATTTCCATCCACCTATACCAAAAGTATACCATAGGAAATATACTTTTGTCTTATTTATATTATATTATTTTCTCCTTGCTTTATCAGTCTCAATAGCTCTCTTTATAGCTTCTTGTTCCTCTTCTGATAAAGTATACTTTGAATTTCCATTTTCAACAGGTTTAGCATAAATATTAGACATCTCCCTTGAATAAATACCATTAAAAACAACACCATTATCATGTTCATCAAGAAGAGCAAGTGTAAAACTTAAATCACTACCTGTATCTTGGAATGCACTATATCTTACTATTCCTACCTTTTGCACACAAGATTCTAAATCTTTATCCAAACCATTAATTTGATTCATAATATCTGCATTTTGTTTTTCGACTCTATCGACTCTATACATATAATTTTCTAAATCTTCTTCTAAACTATCACTACTACCTAATTTTTTCATAAAACGTTTATATTTCTTATTTAATAAAATAACTTTACCTAGCAAAGCTAAAAAAGCAATTAATAAAACAATAACAACTATACTTAATATTAATAATAATGTATTTAAACCAATTGAATTTATTATATTTTCCATTATTCTCAATCCTTTTTATTTAATGTTGTATTAACCCTAAAATTCTTTCTAAATCGTCATTTGAAGTATATTCAATAATTATCTTTCCTCTTCTTTTTCCTGCATTTAATCTTACTTTTGAACCAAAAAATCCTTGGAAAGTTTCTTCTATCTTCTTATATAAAATATGATTTCTTTTTTCTTCTTCTTTTGATAACTTATTTTGTGCTCTTTGCTCCATTTGTCTAACAGTATTTCCTCTTTCAAGCATTTGAACAGCTGCTTGATATTGTGCTTCTGGGTCTGTTATTGCAAGTAATGCTTTACAATGACCTTCTGATATTTTACCCTCTTTTACCATTTCTAAAACCCTAGGCTCCAAATTTAAAACTCTTGTCCAGTTTGCAACAGTACTTCTTGCTTTTCCTAGTTTTTTTGCAACTTCTTCTTGAGACATACCATAAGTATCCATTAAAGTTTTAATTCCTATAGCTTTTTCAACAGGGTTTAAATCCTCTCTTTGCATATTTTCTATTAAAGAAATTTCAGAATTTATTTTTTCATTATCTTCTCTTATAATAGCTGGGATTTCTTTTAAACCTGCTATTTTAGAAGCTCTCCATCTTCTTTCTCCTGCAATAATACTATAATATCCATCTTTCTTTGTAACAACAATTGGTTGAATAAGTCCATATTCTTTTATTGAATTAGCAAGCTCCTCTAATGCTTCCTCATCAAATCTTTTTCTTGCTTGATTCCTATTTGGTTCAACTTCTGTTATCTTTAAATTTTTTAAAGTATCATTTTCTTGCATTTGCTCTTCTTCTGGAGCTGGTCCAAATAAAGCATCTAATCCTTTTCCTAAACCTGTCATCTTTGCCATTTGTAATTCCTCCTTTTATTCTTGCATATGTTTTGCTTTTTTCTCTTCTTCATTAACCTTTAAAAATTCTTTTGCAAACTTCATATAGCTTTTAGCACCTTTTGAACGTGGGTCATATTCTGTAATAGGCATTCCATAACTTGGTGCTTCACTTAATCTTACATTTCTTGGTATAACTGTTTTATATACTTTATTTTCAAAGTATTTCTTTACTTCTTTTACAACTTGATTAGAAAGATTTGTTCTTATATCATACATTGTAAGTAAAGCTCCTTCTATCTTTATACTTTTATTAAGATGTTTCTTTACTAAATTAATTGTATTTAGCAACTGTCCCAATCCTTCTAATGCAAAATATTCGCATTGTACTGGTATTAAAACACTATCTGATGCTGTAAATGCATTTAACGTTATCAAACCTAATGATGGAGGGCAATCTATTAAAATATAATCAAATTTGTCTCTAATTATGTCAACCTTTTCTTTTAATCTTTGTTCCCTTGACATCATTGATACTAATTCTACTTCAGCACCTGCTAAGTTCATATTTGCGGGACATATCATCAAGTTTTTTATAATTGTTTTTTGCATAGCCTCTTCTAATCCAGTATCATTTACCAAAATATCATATGTTGATGGTTCTACATCTTTTTCTAAACCTAATCCACTAGTTGCATTACCTTGTGGGTCTGCATCTATCAATAATACTTTTTTACCTTTTTTAGCTAATATTGTTGATAAATTAACTGTTGTGGTAGTTTTTCCTACTCCACCTTTCTGATTTGCTACTGATATTATTTTTCCCAATTTCATTGCCTCCATTTTAGTTAATATTTATTCTTATGTTCTTTCTCTCTAACACTATAATAATATATAAATATATAAAAAAAGTCAATAAATTTTTAACAATTTCTTGACTTTTTTATATTATTTTATTTAATTGGCTCTTTTGCTGGTGTTCCAGGCTTTCTTGGATATTTTATTGGTGTTTTTTCCACTTTTTTTAATATTACTAAACTTCTTTTTATATCACTCTTTGGTAGTTCAAACTTATCTATCTTTTTAATATTAGCTCCCAATACTTTTATTGCTCTTTTTGCTTCTTCTTGTTCTTCTTCTATATTGTCACCTTTCATGGAAATTATAATTCCATCTTCTTTTACAAATGGTACTAAATACTCTGATAAAGTAGAAAGATTAGCAACTGCTCTTGATGTTGCAACATCAAAATATTCTCGATATTTTTTGTTTCTTCCTATTTCTTCTGCCCTACCATGTATTGCTACTATATTTTCTAATTTTAATTCTTTAATTACTTCATTTAAAAAGTTTACTCTTTTATTTAAAGAATCTAATAATGTTATCTCCAAATCATCTCTATAAATTTTAATAGGTATACCTGGGAAACCAGCACCTGTTCCAACATCAATTAATTTACTGTTTTTATCAATATATTTTGATATTGTTAATGAATCTATAAAATGTTTTAAAATTATATCTTCTTTATTTGTTATTGCTGTTAAATTTATTTTTTCATTCCATTCTAATAATAAATTCATATATTTATAAAATTTTTTATATTGTTCTTCATTAAACATTATAGATAATTCTTCTAAATAAAACTTCATCTTTTTCTTGAATTCTTCAAAATCCATTATTTATTTTCTCCTTTTTTATTTCTTTGTTGCATATATACTAGTAATACTGATACATCTGCAGGTGAAACTCCTGATATTCTTGATGCTTGTCCTATAGAATGTGGTTTGAATTTATTTAATTTTTGTCTTGCTTCCAGACTAATTCCTTTTAATGTTTCATAATCTAAATCTTCTGGAAGTAATTTTGTTTCTAATTTCTTGAATTTTTCTACTTGTGCTTCTTGTAATTTTATATAACCTTCATATTTTATTTGAATTTCAACTTCCTCTTTTTCTTGTCTTGTAAGTTCTGGTCTATCTGGGTCTATTTGTTCTAGCATATCATATGTAAGTTCTGTTCTTTTTAGTAATTCTGACATCTTTGTACCATTTGTAAGTATTGATGTTCCTGCTTCTTTTAATAAATTATTTACTTTTTCTTCAGGTTTTACTACTAAATTTTTTAACCTTTCTATTTCTTTTTTTATATTTTCTCTTTTCTTTTCAAATTTTTTATATCTTTCATCTGAAATTAATCCAATTTCATGTCCTATTGGTGTTAATCTTAAATCTGCATTATCTTGTCTTAACAGTAATCTATATTCTGCTCTAGATGTCATCATTCTATAAGGTTCATTTGTTCCTTTAGTAACAATATCATCAATTAAAACACCAATATATGCTTGGCTTCTATCCAATATTACAGGTTCTTTATTGTCTATTTTTCTAGATGCGTTTATTCCTGCAATTAATCCTTGGCATGCTGCTTCTTCATATCCAGATGTTCCATTTATTTGTCCTGCCATAAATAATCCATCTATTCCTTTATATTCTAAGGATAATTTTAAATTTGATGGTTCTATACAATCATATTCTATAGCATATGCAGGTCTTGTAAACTCTGCATGTTCTAATCCTGGTATTGTATGATATAAAGCAATTTGAACATCTTCTGGTAATGATGAACTCATTCCCTGTATATACATTTCTTCAGTATCCAATCCTACTGGCTCCACAAATGCTTGATGTCTTGGCTTATCACTAAATCTAACTACTTTATCTTCTATAGAAGGGCAATATCTTGGTCCAGTTCCTTCTATTTGTCCAGAAAATAAAGGTGACCTGTCTAAATTTTTTCTAATTATCTCATGTGTTTTTTCATTTGTATATGTTAAATAACAATCAACCTGTTTAAAATCCTTTGGTTCATCTTCAAAAGAAAAGGCTTCTACATCTTTGTCTCCTTTTTGTACTTCCATTTTGCTAAAATCAATACTTCTTCTATTTATTCTAGCAGGCGTTCCTGTTTTAAACCTAATTAAATTAATTCCTAATCTTTTTAAACAGTCTGATAATTTATTTGCTGCTGCCACACCATCTGGTCCACTTTCTTTTGAATATTCTCCTATAAATATTTTCCCTTTTAAATAAGTTCCTGTTGCAACAATTACTGTTTTTACTTTATAAATTGCACCTAAATCTGTTTTAATTGAACTTACATGTCCATCTTCTAATTCAATATCCACAATCTCTGCTTGTTTTACATCTAAATTTTCTTGTTTTTCTAATGTATGTTTCATCTCATCTTGATATTTTTTTCTGTCAGCCTGTGCTCTTAATGAATGTACAGCTGGTCCTTTTGATGTATTTAACATTTTTACTTGTATCATTGTCTTATCTATATTTTTTCCCATCTCTCCACCTAATGCATCTATTTCTCTTACTAAATGTCCTTTAGAACTTCCTCCTATATGTGGATTGCATGGCATATTAGCTATTGCCTCTAGGCTAATAGAAAATATTAAGGTTTTTTTACCTAATCTTGCCGCTGCAAGTGCAGCTTCACAACCAGCATGTCCTGCTCCTATAACTGCAACATCATAATCTCCTGCATAATATTCTCCTTTTTTTGTTCGCATTTTATTACTTCCTTTCCTCATTTTTTATATTGTTCCACGCGTGCTTTTTACCCTCTTTTCCGCTTGGCTCTAAGGTTTGCTCGAATTATTTCATTCCGTGTGAAACAAAAAATACTGTTTGCATGATTTTTTAAGTTTATTTTTACCCTATAAGTTTAATTGTAGAACTTTTTTGTTCGCTAAAGCAATTAGCAAATTATTTATTTTCAAGGCTTTACATATTGTTTTTTACTTTTCAATTGATGTTGATATTTTTGTAAATTACACGTATAGGATTTATGTAAAATGTATGGTTGTTCGTTCTATTTAAACCAATAGGTTTTTGTTTATTGTTTTTTACTTGTTCTTTCATTCCTTTTATTTGACGATGATATTAAATTTTAAGGCGTTTTTACCTTTTATGTATAAAATTATACTATTTTCTATTTTTTTCCTTTTATTTTTGATTCTCGCTTGTAATTTTATTTGCCTAAACAGAACTTTGAAAATATTTCATCAATAATATCATCTGTTACAATTTCTCCTGTGATATTTGCTAAATCTTCTAAAATATCTTTAATGAAAATTGCAATAATATCTAATGGCATTTTATTTTCCATAGTTTCTTTAGCTTTTTTTACACTTTCCAATGCTTTTTCAATTAAATTTTTATGTCTTACATTTGTAATTACTACATCTTGGCCTAAATTTATTTCATTTAATTCAAATAAATTGCTTATTTCATCATATAATTTTTCTATTCCTTGTTTTTTTAATGCAGATATCTTTAATATTGAATTACTTACTGCTCTAAGTCTTTCATCATTTTCATCTACCTTACTTTCTAAGTCCATTTTATTTAAAATAATTATTGTTTTCTTGTTTTTGGCTAATTTTAAAATTTCTAAATCTTCCGTATTTAATTCTTTTGATGCATCAAATATAGCTATTATAAGGTCTGCTTCACTTGCTATTTCTTTGGATTTTTCAATTCCTATTTTCTCTACTTCATCATTTGCTTTCCTTATTCCGGCTGTATCTATTAATTTTAAAGGTATTCCATTTACAGTAACAAATTCTTCTATTGTATCTCTTGTTGTTCCCTCATATTCTGTAACAATAGCTCTATTCTCTTTTAATATAGCATTTAATAAAGAAGATTTACCTGCATTTGGTCTTCCTATAATTGCTGTTTTTATTCCTTCTTTTATTATCTTTCCATTATCAAAGCTTTTTTCTAGCTTAGTTAATTTATTTTCCACACTATCTAACATATTTGATATTTGATTACTTGTAACTTCATCTACATCATATTCTGGATAATCAATGCAAACTTCGATATTTACCATTACATCCATTATTTCTTTCTTTATTTCTGCAATCTTTTCTGATAAAAATCCCTCTAATTGCTTAATTCCTGTTTTTGCTTCTTTTTCAGATTTTGCATTTATAACATCTATTACAGATTCTGCCTGAAGTAAGTCTATTCTTCCATTTAAAAAAGCTCTTTTGGTAAATTCTCCTGGTTCTGCTAAGTCTGCTCCATTACTTAAGCATAATTCTAATATCTTTTTTACAACAACATTTCCACCATGTGAGTTTATTTCACACATATTCTCTGTTGTATAGCTTTTTGGAGCTTTAAAATAAGAAACTAATACCTCATCTACCACACTTCCTGTAGAATCTACAATATGACCATATTTCATTGTATATCCTTTTATTTCTTCTATTGATTGTTTTTTCTTTGGAACAAATATTTTTTCTAATACATCAAAGCAATTTTCTCCACTCATTCTGATTATTCCAATCCCTCCAATTCCGAGGAGCCGTAGAGATTGACGCAATTGTACTCATAATTTTTACACCTTCTTTTTTTATATTTTTTATTAAAAAAAGTCAAAGATAGATATTACAAATTATTTTGTAAAATCTGACCTTTGACCTCCGATTTTAACTATATTTAATTATTTTTCTTTAATGATATAACTATTCTTCTATAAGGTTCTTCGCCTATACTGTTTGTTTCTACCATATCATTTTCTTGTAATTTAGTATGAATTATTTTTCTTTCATATGCTTGCATTGGTTCTAATTTAATAGGTCTTTTAGTTCTTATAACTGTTTTTGCAACTTTTTCTGCTAAATCTTCCAATGTTTTTTCTCTTTTTTCTTTGTAACCTTCTATATCAAGAATTACTCTAACTCTATTTTCTATTCCTTTTCCTGCTATTGCTGTTAAAATATTTTGGAAAGCATATAATGTTTCTCCCCTATATCCTATTAAATATCCTAGGTTTGGGCTTTTTAAATCAACATATAACGCATTTTTTGTTTTTCTTATATCATATGTTGTATCTTCTGGTAATTCTGGTTTTAATTCATCTAGAAAGCTTTTAATATTATTTTCAGCCTTATCTTGTTCTTCTTCTGATAAAACTATTTCTCTTTTTAATTTGTTTTCGTGTATGTCTTCTTTTAATGTTAATTCAACTTTTACAACTCTTGGTGCTAAAATACTAAAAAAACTTCTTTTTTCTTCATTTTCTAATACTTTAACATCTACCATTTTTCTACTTACATTTAACTCTTTTAATCCATTTTCAATAGCCTCATTAGTTGTTTTTCCTTCAGAAATAATTGTTTTTGCCATTATCCTAGTTCCTCCCTTTATTTAATCACTTTATCTAAAATTAATCTTTCCGCAATCATTAGTATATTGCTCATTAACCAATATAAAGCAAGCCCTAAAGGTGCTATAAATGCAATTGATATAGACATAATTGGCATCATCCAAGACATCATCTTGTTTGTTTGCATTACAGCATCCATCTCGTTGTTTTCTTCTTGTGGTACTAATTCTTTTCCTGTTGTTCCATCTATCTGTACTTCTTTCTCCTTTTGTTTCTTAGCATTCTTTTGCTGCATTGCTGTTGTCATCTTTATTGAAATAAAAGAAGATAAAATGTATAACGCAGGAATAATGTATACTGTATAATCTGTCATATTTTGTTGTGGTATTTTACTTAAATCCAATCCTAAAAAGTTCATTTGAAGATTTAATCTATCTACATTTGGGTCATCTGGATTTTGTTCTTTTAACCAATCATGTTCTCTTATTAAATCTATTTCAGGATAAACTTGACTTACGGATTTACCGTTTTGCTGCATTTGCTCAACATAATGATTTATATCTTCTTGTGGTAATTTTTCCATAAATGTTAATGGGCTCCTTACCAAATAGAATATTGATAATAATAAAAGTAATTGTATTATTGCTGTTAAACAACCACTAAAAGGACTCATATTTTCTGATTTATAAAGATTCATCATTTCTTGATTCAACTTTTCAGGGTCATTTTTGTATTTAAATTGAATTACTTTCATTTTTTCTTGCAATTCATTACTTTTCTTTAAAGTTCTTTGTTGTTTTATTGATAATGGTAATAGTATTATTTTTATCACTATTGTAAATAAAATAATTGCTAAACCATAGTTGTTTACTATATTGTACACAAATTGTAGTAAATAGCCAAAAATATTAGCAAAGAATTCAAACATTTATTTATTTTCCCCCTACTTTTTTATTTTAGTGGGTCATATCCACCTTTTGAGAAAGGATTACATCTTAAAATCCTCCAAATTCCTAAGGCCAGTCCCTTCCCTGCTCCATATTTTTCAATAGCTTGCTTCGTATATTCTGAGCAAGTTGGATAAAATTTGCATCTAATATTTTTACTTGAAAGCCATTTTGAAATATGTTTTTGATATTGGCATATAAGCCATATCAGTAGTTTTTTCATTGTTCTTCCTCTATTAATATTCCTGCTTTATCAAAAATTTTTTCCATATCTTTTTTTACATTTTTATATATTGCATTTTTAGTATCCACTTTCTTTTTCCATAAAAAAACTATGGAATATCCAGTTTTTATACTATTCTCTAGTTCTTTGTAGCTTTCTCTAAATAATCTTTTTAAATAATTTCTTCTAGTTGCCTTAGCTATTTTTGAACCAATTGCAATGCCTAAATAATTATTTTTTTTAACATTATTTTCTTTGATAAATGCTTCTATACAATATCCTGAATAATATTTTCCTTTTGACAAAACAGTTCTAAATTCATAATTTTTTTTTAACATTTTCGTTTTTTTCATTATTCTACTTCCCTTCCAACAATGAAAAAAAGCTTTTTAACTTAATCATTGGAAAAGGCTCGCAGATTAAAAAGCGGCCTTTTTCTTTTTCAATTTAATAATTAAGCTGTTAATTTTTTTCTACCTTTTGCTTTTCTTGCTTTTAATACGTTTCTTCCAGATTTTGTTTTCATTCTTTTCATGAAACCATGTTCTTTCTTTTCTTGTCTATTTTTTGGTTGAAATGTTCTTTTCATTTTAGCACCTCCTACTGTATTTTATATATTTCCTTGCGGAATTACTTACAAACATAATAACAAGTATATCGATTATACCCCAAAAAATCTATGGATGTCAAGTTGTTTTTTTAAAATTTTTTGCTTTTTTTGTAATATAATTGTAATAATTGGTTAGTTTTCCACAGTTTTTTTATAATTATCCACAACCTTAAAAAAATTTTCCACAATCATATTGACTTCTTATGTATAAATTTGTTATTATGTGTAAAGTAAAAAATAAGTTAGTTTTTTATTGATATTTCTTGAAATTTTGTTCGTAAAAATATTCAAGTTTTTTACAAAAAAATTACAAAGTTATCAACAGTTGTGGATAACTTTGTGGATAATTTTTAGAAAGGATGATTTTTAATGGCCATCGAAAAAGAAGAATTAATTGCAAAAATAAAAGAACTTTTAAAACCTGAAGTTACTAAAATATCTTATGATACTTGGATAATGCCATTAGATATTAGAAGTATTGATGGAAATCATATTGTTTTTACAGCTAATTCAGAATTTCAAAAAGATTTTATTGAAACTAAGTATAAAAGCTTAATTTTCAACACTTTACGTTATATTACTAATAAAGAATGGACTTTTTCAGTTGTTGATTTATCTAAAGAAGAAAACAACGATACCAAGGAAATTATTTCCAATACCAATAAGAATCCATCACCAGAAGTTGAAATAAATAGATCTACATTAAATCCAAAATACACTTTTGAAACTTTCGTTGTTGGAAATAATAATAGGTTTGCACATGCTGCAGCTTTAGCTGTAGGAAATGAACCTTCAAAGTCATACAATCCTTTATTTTTATATGGGGGAGTAGGATTAGGAAAAACTCACTTAATGCACGCTATTGGTAATAGAATATTGGAAAACAATCCAAATACTAATGTTTTATATGTTACTTCTGAGAAATTCACTAATCAATTAATTAATGCTATTAAGGATAATAAAAATGAATTTTTTAGGAATAAATATAGAAACATCGATGTTTTACTAATTGATGATATTCAATTTATAGCTGGAAAAGAAAGAGTTCAAGAAGAATTTTTCCATACTTTTAATTCTTTATATGAAGATGGAAAACAAATTATTATCTCTAGTGATAAGCCTCCAAGAGATATTCAATTTTTAGAAGATAGGCTTAAATCAAGATTTGAATGGGGATTACTTGCTGATATTTCTTGTCCTGATTATGAAACTCGTTTAGCTATTTTAAGAAAAAAAGCAGGAGATGAAAATATTATTATTGATGATATTATACTTTCAAATATAGCAAATAAAATCGATTCAAATATTAGGGAATTAGAAGGGGTATTTAATAAAATAGTTGCAAGAGCTTCACTTACACATAGTCCAATAACAATTGAACTTTCTGAAAAAATAATTAATGAGTTCAAATATGAAAATGAAAAAGTAATATCTTGTGACTTTATTAAAGAAACAGTTGCTAAATATTTTAGCATAAACAAAGATGATTTATCAGGAAATAAAAGGTCTAATGATATAGCATTTCCTAGACAAATTGCAATGTATCTTTGCAGGGAAGTAGCTAATATGTCATATCCTCAAATTGGTGTAGATTTCGGGGGAAGAGACCATTCAACGGTAATGCATGCATGTAGAAAAATAGAAAAAGAGGTCAAAGAAAAAAATAATACAAAGTTAATTGTGGATAGTGTGAAAAACATAATCTTAAAAGGTAAACAATAAGAGCTTAAATATTTTTAGAAATTTTTTAAAATTTATGTTTGAAAAAATATTGTTTGGGAAAAGGACAATGCTTCTCCTCTTACGGAAAGCTTACATTCGTTATCCACACCCACATGTTAATAACCTGTTTATAAACTGTGTATATCTCAGTTTTACACAATTCAAAAATTAAACTGTGGATTATTCGACAAGTTTTCCACTAAGTTATAAACATCTTTTTTGCTAGGGAATCAACATATCCACATAGTTATCCACAGTTTCCACAGTACCTATTACTATTACTACTAATAATTATTTATTTAAATTATAAAATATATAAGGAGGAATAAAAATGAAATTCGTTTGTTATAAAGACAAAATCATAAAAGCTATTAATTCCGTAGTAAAAGGAGTAGCTTCAAAGACAACAATGCCTATATTAGAAGGTATATTAATTCAAACAAATGATAACGAAATAAAATTAACAACATATGATTTAGAGATTGGTATAGAATATGTAATGGAATGTGAAGTACAAGAACAAGGAAGTACAGTAGTAAATGCTATAATGTTTAGTGAAATTATTAGAAAATTACCAGATACAGAAATTTATATTTCTATAAATGATAAAAATTTATTGGAAATTGAATGTGAAGGTTCTTTATATAAATTGGCAACTATGAATCCAGATGAATTTCCAGAATTACCAAAAATAGAAGTTGAAAATTCTATTGAAATTGACCAAAATGTATTAAAAAATATGATTAGAAGAACAATTTTTGCAGTAAGTAATGAAGAAAGTAGACCAATTTTTACAGGATGTTTATTTGAAATTGAAAATAATAAGTTAAATGTAGTTGCAGTTGATGGTTTTAGATTGGCTTTAAGAAGTATTTATTTAAATAAACAAACTAATGATTTTAGTGCAGTAATACCAGGAAAAACTTTGAATGAAGTAAATAAAATAATTTCAGATTCTTTCGAACCTGTAAAAATAGGTGTTGCAAAGAATCAAGCTTTATTTGAAATGGATAATTGTAAAGTTGTAACAAGAATTTTAGATGGAGAATTTTTAAATTATAAGAACGTAATTCCAAGTAATTGGGAAACTAGAATAAGAGTAAATAAGAATAGTTTACAAAATAGTTTTGAAAGAGTAAGTTTAATTTCAGCTTCTAGTGTTGAAAAAGAAAAAAGATATCCAGTAAAGGTTCAAGTTGATATAGGAAAAGTTGTTATTTCTTGTACTAACCAAACGGGGGATGCAAAAGAAGAATTATATGTTTCAACTGAAGGAAAAAATTTAGAAGCAGGGTTTAATCCAAAATATTTCTTAGATAGTTTAAAAGCAATTGATGATGAAGAAGTATATGTTGAATTTGGAAGTAGCATTTCACCATGTTTAATAAAATCAGTTGATAATAATGATTATACATATATGATATTACCTATAAGATTAAAAGAATAAAAAATAAATAAAAAGTCAAGGAAAAATACCTTGGCTTTTATTTTGTGTTATCCACAGTTAATTATCAAATTGTGGATAACTAAGAGAATAAATAAATAAAAAAATTCGAAAAAAAATAGAAAAAAATAGATAAAAAAAGAAATCAAGAGAAAATGGAAGTTTGAATTATATGTGGATAACTTTTACAAAAAAATAAATAAAAAAATTCAAAAAAAATAGAATAAAATAGAATAAATTAGAAAACGAGAGAAAATGGAAGATAAAATAATTGTGGATAACTTTTTTATAAAAAAATAAAAATAAAAATATAAAAAAATACGAAAAAAATAGAATAAAATAGAATAAATTAGAAAACAAGAGAAAAAAAGAGATTTTGGATTTTTTTATAAAGAAGATAATAAAAATATAATTAATATAAAAAAAGAATAAATAAAAAAACAATTAAATAAAATAAAAAAATAAGAAAAAATTCAAATAAAATAGAATAAATTAGAAAATAAGAGAAAAATAAAGATTTTAAATAAAAATAAAATATTATTAGAATCAAAAATAGAGTTATTTAATGAAAATAAAAGAATAAATTAGAATAAAATAGAAATAAAAAGAAAACAAGAGATAATATATAAAAATAAAGAAATTTGAAATATATTTATTATTTATAAAATGAAAATTTAAAAAATAATAAAAGTATAATAAAAAAATAAAAATTAAATAAAAAATAAATAAAAAAATGAGCTTTTAAAATCAAAAATAAGGCGATTTATTTTTTTGAATAATATAATTTTATTAAAAATAAAATAAATAAAAAAGAAAAAAATAGTAAAAAATCGAAAAAAGTAGAAAACAAGAGAAAAAGCGAGATTTTTATAAAAAATAAATTATTGTTAGAATCAAAAATAAAGTTATTTAATAAAAATAAAAGAAAAAATTAGAATAAAATAGAAATAAAAAGAAAACAAGAGATAATATATAAAAAACAAAGAAATTTGAAATATATGTATTAGTTATAAAATGAAAATGTAAAAAATAATAATAAAATAATAAAAATTAAAATAAAATAAAATAAAAAATAAATATAAAAAATGAGCTTTTAAAATCAAAAATAAGACGATTTATTTTTTTGAATAATATAATTTAATTAAAAATAAAATAAATAAAAAAGAAAAAAAATAGTAAAAAATCGAAAAAATTAGAAAACAAAAGAAAAAGAGAGATTTTTATAAAAAATAAATTATTGTTAGAATCAAAAATAAAGTTATTTAATAAAAATAAAAGAAAAAATTAGAATAAAATAGAAATAAAAAGAAAACAAGAGATAATATATAAAAAAACAAAGAAATTTGAAATATATTTATTATTTATAAAATAAAAATGTAAAAAATAATAATAAAATAATAAAAATTAAAATAAAATAAAAAATAAATATAAAAAAATGAGCTTTTAAAATCAAAAATAAGGCGATTTATTTTTTTGAATAATATAATTTTATTAAAAATAAAATAAATAAAAAAGAAAAAAATAGTAAAAAATCGAAAAAAGTAGAAAACAAGAGAAAAAGCGAGATTTTAATAAAAAATAATTATTGTTAAAATCAAAAATAAAACATTTTTTATTAAAAAATATTGAAAAAAAATTAATAATAAATTAAAATAAAAAAAGACAAATTAATTATTTTGTTATATAATGAATATTGCAATAATAAAAAAGATATACACAAGTGGGGAATAATATGTGGATAAATAAAATTAAAATAAACAATTTTAGGAATTATGAGAATCAAGAAATTAATTTAGAAAAAAATGTTAATGTATTTTATGGAGAAAATGCTCAAGGAAAAACCAATATAATAGAGGCAATTTTTTTATGTAGTATGGGAAAATCTTTTAGAGCTAAACAAGATAAAGAAATGATTAGATTAAATCAAAACAATGCCGTGGTTGAAGTTGAATTTCAAAAATCAGATAGGCAAGCTAAGATTAAAATTCAATTAGGTACAAGAAAGACAGTATATATTAATGGAGTAAAAATAAAAAAACTTAGTGAACTCCTAGGGAATCTTAATGTTGTAATGTTTACTCCAGATGATATTTCAATTTTAAAAGGTGGTCCTCAAAATAGAAGAAGATTTTTAGATATAATGATTAGTCAATTAAAACCTAATTATATGCATAATTTAAGTTTATATGCCAAAATCTTAGAACAAAGAAATAATTATTTAAGGCAAATAAAGGAAGAAGGAAAGGATGAAAATCTTTTAGATATTTGGGATGAAAAATTAGCAGAATATGCAGTAAACATTAGTAGATATAGATATGAATTTATTGAAAAAATAAAAAATAAAATAGGGAAGATACATTCAGAAATAACAGATAATAAAGAAGTAATAGAAATAGAGTATATAACTGAATGTTTAGAAAAAGAAAAATATTTAGATTTATTAAAACAAAGAAGAAAATTAGACATTATAAAAGGGTATACAACAAAGGGTATACATAGAGATGATTTTATGATATATATAAATAAGAAACAATTAAATATATATGGTTCACAAGGGCAACATAGAACAGCTATGCTTTCATTAAAATTATCTGAAGTAAATATAGTAGAAGAAGAAATTGATGAAAAACCTATTTTATTATTAGACGATTTTATGTCAGAATTGGACCAAAAAAGAAGAAATCATTTTTTAGAAAAAATAAATGATACACAAGTAATAATTACTTGTACTGATAAAATAGATATTGAAAATAAAAATATTTTAATATATAATGTAAAAGACGGAAAAGTTTTAGGAGGAGATATAGATGGAAAAGTATAATCACAAATATGGTGCAGAACAAATTCAAGTATTGGAAGGTCTTGAAGCCGTAAGAAAAAGACCTGGTATGTATATAGGAAGTACTTCTGTAAGAGGTCTTCATCATATGGTTTATGAAATTGTAGATAATGGTGTTGATGAAGCTCTTGCTGGATATTGTACTGAAATAAATATTGTTATAGAAAAAGGAAATGTTATTTCTGTAACTGATAATGGTAGAGGAATTCCAGTTGAAATTCACCCAAAAACAAAAATTTCTACAGCAGAAACAGTATACACTATTTTACATGCTGGTGGAAAATTTGGTGGAGATAGTGGTTATAAAGTATCAGGAGGACTTCATGGAGTTGGTGCTTCTGTTGTAAATGCATTATCTACATGGACAGAAGTTACTATAAAAAGAGATGGAGGTATATATCAACTTTATTTTGAAAAAGGAAAAACTATTAAGAAATTAACAAAAATAGGAGAGACTAATGAAACTGGAACTAAAGTTAGATTTTTAGCAGATGATACTATTTTTGAAAGTCTTAATTATGATTATGAAGTTCTTGAAAACAGATTAAGAGAAATGGCATTTTTAACAAAAGGACTTAAGATTACAATAGAAGATCAAAGAGAAGAAAATCCTAGAAAAAGTGAATTTTGCTATAATGGAGGTTTGGTATCTTTTGTAGAATTCTTAAATAAAAACAAAGAGCCTTTATTTAAACCACCAATTTATATAGAAAAAGGTGGAGAAGTTCCTGTAGAAATAGCAATTCAATATACAACAAGTTATTCAGAAAATATACATACATTTGTTAATAATATAAATACAGTAGAGGGTGGAACTCATCTAGAAGGATTTAAAAGAGCATTGACTAAAGTATTTAATGATTACGCAAGAAGTCATAATATATTAAAAGAAAAAGATAATAATTTACAAGGTGAAGATATAAGAGAAGGTATTACAGCTGTAGTTTCTGTAAAAGTAAAAGAACCTCAATTTGAAGGACAAACAAAGACTAAATTAGGTAATAGTGAAGTAACAGGTATTGTTCAAAGTATGGTTAATGAGGCTTTAGCAACTTTCTTAGAAGAAAATCCATCTGTTGCAAAAGCAGTATTAGAAAAGTGTGTTAGTGCATCAAGAGCTAGGGAAGCAGCAAGAAAAGCAAGAGAACTTGTAAGAAAGAAAAATTCATTAGAAACTTCAACATTACCAGGAAAATTAGCTGATTGTAGTAGTAAAAATCCAGATGAATGTGAAGTTTATATAGTTGAGGGAGACTCTGCTGGAGGTAGTGCAAAACAAGGAAGAGATAGAAAGTTCCAAGCAATTTTACCTCTTTGGGGCAAAATGTTAAATGTAGAAAAGGCAAGAGCTGATAAAATTTATGGAAATGATAAATTAAATCCAGTTATTTTGGCAGTTGGAGCAGGTATAGGAAATGATTTTGATATAACAAAAATTAGATATGGAAAAGTAATTATAATGGCTGATGCCGATGTTGATGGTGCACATATTAGAACTTTATTATTAACATTCTTCTTTAGATATATGAGACCATTAATAGAAAATGGAAATGTTTATTTAGCACAACCACCATTATATAAAATTTCTAAAAAAGGTATGCAAGATATATATTGTTATTCTGACGAAGAATTAGACCAAAAATATAAAGAATTAGAAGAAAAGGGAATAGCAAGAGACCAATTAGGGCTTCAAAGATATAAAGGTTTAGGTGAAATGAATCCAGAACAATTATGGGATACTACAATGAACCCAGAAACAAGAATTTTAATAAAAGTAACTATGGATGATGCAATGAAAGCTGACCAAATATTTACATTATTAATGGGTGATGAGGTAGAACCAAGAAGAGAATTCATACAAGCAAATGCTAAATATGTTAAAAATTTGGATATATAAAAAATATAAAAGGTAGATAAATAATTAAATTTATCTACCTTTTATCAATAAAGCTGATAATAATCTCTACTAAAACCAATATATCTAATATAAAAACCTAATATATATTACTATATAAATAAGCTCTAATACCACATATATTAATCCTTCGCTCGACTATTAATACACCACAAGTAACTATATTCATCCTAAAAATTAGGACTATTAATAACTACTAAAAAGATATTAGATATAAGAATAATCTTAGCTCGAATTTATTACCTATCATTTGACCGTATATTAAACAATAAAATAAATTATAGATATAAAATATAAATATAAAATAAAATTATACAGCCTACAAACAAATAATAAATTCTTATCGCCGACATATTATAATCTATAAAAATAAACTATAATATATCTTTGCTCGAATATTAATAAACAAAATGTTATCTATTAATACTCTTCGCTCAACTATTATCAACCTTACAATAATATTATGAGCAAAACAAAAAATATTATACAAAAATATAAAAAAAATTTAAAAAATTTTTTATTGTCGAATTATGTCGATGAAAAGTTCTTGACAAATTGAATAAAAGAATATAAAATGCTTTTAATTCGGAGGTGATAAAAATAAAAGAAAAAACAGTTCAAGAATGGTTGCCAATAGAAAATATTTATAAAGACGGAATTGTTAAATTAAAAAATAATAAATTAATAAAAATTTTAAAAGTTAGTCCAATAAATTATAATTTAAAATCTGATTTAGAAAAAGAAGCTATTTTAAATTCTTATAAAGTATTTTTAAAGACATGTAATTTTGATATTCAAATTTTAATTCAAAGTAGTAAAGAAGATTTAAGTTCTCATATAAAAAATATCCAAAAAAATGTTAATAAAAAAGGAAATAATTATTTAAAAGATATTGCTCAAAATTATATTAATTATATTCAAGAAATTAATTTAACAAGAAAGTCGGCTTCAAAGAATTTTTATATTATTTTATCTAATCAAATAAATAAAAAAATTGATATTTTAGAGTCAGAAGAAATTATAAAAAATGATTTAAAGGAAAAATATTTTAAAGTTAAAGAATGTTTATCTCGTTCTGGAAATTTAGTTTCAGAATTATCCAATTCAAAAGAAGTTGAAAATTTATTTTTTTCTTTATTAAATACCAGAAAAATTCTAAATAATAAATTAATTAAATTAAATAAATAAAAAAATAAAAAAATGAAAAATAAAGAAATAATAATTAATAAAAAATAAATTAAAAAATATTAATAATTATTAAATAAAATTAATTTTTAAAAATAAAAAATAAATAAAAATATAATTAATAAAAAAATAATTAAAAATAAAATTAATAAAATTAAATAAAAATGAAAAATAAATAATAAAAAATAATTATAAAAAAATTAAAATAAATATAAAATAAAAAGAGCAATTATTTAAATAAAAAAATTAAATAAATAAATATAAAAAATAATTCGTAAAAAAGTTAAGAGTAATAATAATATATAAAAAATTTATATTATAAATTTAAAATAGAAAAAAAGAAAAATAAAACATAAAAATATTTTAGTTACCAAAAATAAAAGATAAAGGAAAAATTTATAAAAATAGAAAGATGAAAAAGCAAAAAAAGAGATGTTAATTGCTAGGCATTAAAGAAATAAGACGAATTATTGGTTTTGATAGAAGCAAATAAAATCAGTTTACATATATTTAAAAAATATTATTATTTTAGTTTATAAAAAAATGAGGTTAATACAAAATCATATAAAGCTAAATAAGAAATATAAAAATTTAATTAAATAAATTTTAAAAAGTATAAATAAAAAAATGGTAAATAAAATATTTTTTAAAAATAAAAAAATAAATAAAAAGATAATTACAAAAAATATTAATAATTATTAAATAAAATTAATTATTAAAAATAAAATATAAAAAATAAATAAAAATAAAAAATAATAATTAATAAAAAAATAATTAAAAATAAGAAATAAAATAATAATAAAAAATTATATTAAATAAAAATAAAAAAATATAATAAATTAAAAATAAATAAAATTAATTAAATAAAAAATAAATAATAAAAAAAACAATAATTTAAAATAATTATAAAAATTTAAAATAAATATAAAATAAAAAGAGCAATTATTTAAATAAAAAAATTAAATAAATAAATATAAAAATAATTTGTAAAAAAGTTAAGAGTAATAATAATAATATATAAAAAATTTATATTATAAAATTTAAAATAGAAAAAAAGAAAAATAAAACATAAAAATATTTTAGTTACCAAAAATAAAAGATAAAGGAAAAATT
>CALXAD010000029.1 GCA_944386195.1 uncultured Clostridia bacterium | reverse complement strand
ATACTAAAGAAGACACTAGGTGTCGACTTTAATTTATGTCCTATTTGCCACAAAGGACATTTGTTAAGTCCCGACTCCGGATAAAGAAGAGCAACTTAATAAACTTAAAAAAAGCCTCTTAATTGGGGAGGGGGAACCTATGTCTATTTTACTATGAAATGTAGGAAAAAACAATGGAAAGATAGAAAAAACAAGAAAAAAGAGCTTCTAGTAAAGGAAGAGAAAAAAATAAAACCCCATAGAAAGTTTCCGCAGTTTACAACTATTATAATTACAGCTGGTTAGCCAGAATAAGAAAGGTAATCTAGAGGAAACTTTTTTGCTGGCTAACCATCAGTAATTTCCTATACATAATTGTACTTTTAATACTTGCAGGTGTTTCAATTGCAATGCTAACAGGAGATAATGGAATAATAACACAAGCTCAGAATGCAAAAAATAGAACAGAAGAAGCAGAAGAAAAAGAAAAAATAGAATTAGCGGTATTGGATACAATTAGTAAAAATGGTAATTTAACAGAAGAAAATTTACAAATTGAAATAGATGATGAGTTTGGAGAAGGAGAAACAAAAGTATATCCTAATGGAGATGAGGATTTTTCTGTGATTTTTCAAAATAAAGATAGTAATTATAGAATAGAAAATGGAGAGGTAACAAAAATAGATATAGCATTTAAAATTGAAAATGAAGAAGATTTACAATATTTTACAAAACAAGTAAATAATGGAAATGATTTTAAAGATGAATATGTATATCTATTAGATGACATTAATTTAAATAATGAAAAATGTGATACAATAGGAAATTATGTTGATGACAATAACAATCAACCATTTGCAGGGATATTTGAAGGAAATAATAAAAAAATATCAGGAATTGATATTAATAAGCCGGAAGAATTTATAGGAATGTTTCCATATAATACTGGAACTATAAGAGATTTAATATTAGAAAGTGGGAATATAACGGCAAAACAGGCTGGTGGTTTTACAGTTAAAAATGTAGGAAAAATAATTAATTGTGTAAATAAAGTGAATATTAATGCTAATAATAATGCTGGAGGTATTGCAGGACAAAATAAGGGTAAAATAATAGCATCATGTAATGAAGGTAAGGTCGAAGGAAATGGAGCATCAATAGGTGGAATAGTAGGAAATAATTATGGGGAAATAGTTGATTCATGCTATAATATAGGAAATGTTATTAACAATAAAGGTGGTGGTATAGAGGCAGGACGAACAGGAGGAATTATAGGTGCAAATGATGGAGAAGTTAGAAACAGTTATAATGCAGGAACAGTAAATACCAAGTCTGATTGTACTGGTGGCATAGTAGGGATTAATAGAAATGAAATAATTAATTGTTATAATTTAGGATATATTGTAAATTCAGCATATAAAAAGGGAGGAATAGTAGGATGTGCTCAAAATTCTTCTAATATAGTAAATTGTATTAATTCTGGAACTGTAGAAAATGGAACAAGAATTGGAGGAATTATAGGAGAAGCTTCAGGTAATGTTAGTATAGATAACTGTAAATCTAATGCTATATTGAATGGAAAAGAGTTTGTCGGAGGAATAGTTGGATATTTATATGGTGCAACTTTGAATATAATCAGTTGTAAATGGTATTCGGAAAATAGTGATGTTCATTTTGGAAAAGGTTCTACGCATTCTAATGAAAATGCAACTTATGTTGAAAATCTAAAATTAGAAAATGTAATTAATATAATAAATGGAGAAAATAAATTTAAAATGTCTGGTGAAAAAGTAGTATTAAATTGGCAATAAAATTAATTGTAGGCAAAGTCATAGAATATAGGCTTTGTCTTTTTTGGTTCTATAAATTTAATACTAAATATAAAAATTGAGTTTGTGTTTTATTATGTATATAAATATCTTAAAAACTTGAGTTTTAAGCATATGTATGTTAAAATATATCAGAATTGATAGAAAAGGAAGAAATAAGATGACATTAAAAGTAAAAATAATATTAGGAATAATAACGACATTAATAATTCTAATTCTGTTAATTGTTTCTTATTTTATGTTAGCAGATATAGAATCAAAAGAACCAAAACAAATAGAAGATACTTGTCAAGTAGAAATACATGAATTTATAGGAAGAAAAGTATTTGTAATAAAGCCAAAAGATGGAGAAAAAAATGAAAAGAAAATATTATACTTTCATGGAGGTTCATATGTAGCAGAAGCAAGTAGCGACCATTGGAAGTTCATTGAGAAAATAGTTACAGACACAGGAAGCACTTTGATATTTCCAGATTACCCTTTAACTCCTAAATATACATATAAAGACGTGTTTAAAATGGTAAAACCATTATATAAAGAAATATTAGAAGAAGTAGCCCCAGAAAACTTGATATTAATGGGAGATTCAGCAGGTGGAGGACTAAGTTTAGCATTAATTGAGGAAATTTCAAAGGAAAATTATGCAATACCATCAAAAACATTATTAATATCTCCATGGTTAGATGTAAGGCTAACAAATCATAAAATAGATGAAGTAGCGCCAAATGATAAAGACTTAAATAAAGAAGCATTAAAAATAGCAGGAGTTGCATATGCAGGAGGAGAAGAAAATACAGGAAATTATTTAGTAAGTCCTGCAGAAGGAGATTTATCAAAATTAAAAAATATAACTATATTTACAGGAACATATGATATACTAAATCCAGATGTATATGTATTACAAGAAAAAGCAAAAGAACAGGGAGTAGATATAGAAGTAAAAGAATATGAAAAAGCAGGGCATATATGGATAATAACAAAAAAAGGAGATAGTAATATAATAGAAAAAGGATATAATGATTTATTAGAAAAAATAAAAGAAGATAATTAAAATATATCCTTAAAACTAGGAGAATAAAAATGAAAAAGAAACAAGAAAAATTATATTGGAGAAGATTAGATAACTCAGCAAAGATATTTCCTATAGCAGCAGGAAAAAAATATAGTACAGTATTTAGATTATCAGTTCTACTAAAAGAAAAAGTAGATAGTAAAATATTAGAACAAGCAGTAAATATGGCATTAGAACAATATAAATCATTTAAAGTAAGAATGAAAACAGGATTTTTCTGGTATTATTTAGAATATAATCCTAAAAAAGCTATAGTAGAAGAAGAAAAAGAATATCCTTGTAAGTACATAAATCCAAAAACAAATAATAATTATTTATTTAAAGTTACATATTTTGAAAACAAAATAAATATAGATATATTTCACTCACTAACAGATGGAAATAGTGGAAGTATGTTTTTTAAAGAAATAGTCTATACATATTTAGAATTAAAGCATCCAGACGTATTTCAAAATGAAAGGGTAGCAAGAAAAATAGAATACAATACAGAAGATAGTTATGTGAAAAATTATGATAAAAAATCAAAAGGAAGTTCTTTTTCTAAAAAAGCATATATATTAAAAGGAAGAAAAATAAGATTAGGTGCAATTTCTGCAATACATGAAATAATAAATTTAGAACAATTAAAACAAGAAACTAAAAAATATGGAGCAACAATAACTCAATATTTAACTTCGGTTTTAATTTATTCTATATATGAAGAAAATTATAAAAAATATAAAGGTAAAAAGCCAATAAAAGTATGTATACCAGTAAATTTAAAAAAATATTTTCCATCAAAGACTATATCTAATTTCTTTTCATATATAACAGTAGAAGCCAATATGGGAAAAAATAATTTAGATACATTTGACCAAATTGTGGAATTTGTAAAAAATGATTTTAAATCAAAGCTTACAGAAGAAGAAATAATGAAAACAATGTCATCAAACGTAAAAATAGGAACAAATTTTGCAATAAAAATAGTACCATTAGAAATAAAAAAATTATTAGTAAGACTTAGTTATATAGAAATTAGAAAATATACGACAACAACATTTTCTAATATTGGTAGAATGGGAATTATAGGAAAATATAAAGATTACATACAATATTTCTTAATGCTTATAGCACCAGAGCCAGTAGAAAAAATAAAATGTTCTAGTTGTTCATTTGAAAATAAAATGGTATTTACCTTTACATCAATATTAAATGATAATAAAATAGAAAAAAGATTTTTTAATTTCTTAAAAGAAAGAAATATAGATGTACAAATAGAAAGTAATGGTGTTTTAGATGATATATCCAAAGAAATTAAGTAGCAAAAAAGGAGAATTAGTATTAAAAATATTATTGTTAGTTTCAATTCTCATTGCTATATTATTAGTAGTTATAAATAAATTAACAACTCCAAATATATCTTGGGCTGCAATTGCAAATGGTGGAATAGTATATATTTGGATAATAGTTTTATATTCAATAAATAAAAATGTAAATATAGCAGGACATGTAATGGTACAAACAATTGCAATTTCACTTTTAACTTTATTTATAGATTATAAACTTGGATTTAGTGGTTGGTCTATAAATATATCAATACCTATTATAATAATAATTGCAAATATTTCGATGTTAATATTAACAATAGTAAGCCATAGAAAATATATAAAATATGCAATTTATCAACTAGTAATAGTATTATTTAGTACAATACCGGGAATATTACTTGGAGAAGATATAATAAAAAATAAAGTACTTAGCATAGTGGCAAGTGGAATTTCTGTTTTAAATTTAGTATTAACACTTTCGCTTAGTGCAAGAGATGTAAAAGATGCAATAATAAGAAAATTCCATATATAAAAAATAATTATACTTCTAAAATTTCTAGAGGTGATAAAAATGGAAAAAGGTTTAATAATAAGGAAAGAAACCAAATTTGAGAAAATAAGAAAATTATTAACAAGAATATTCTTTAAAGAAGAATATTTTTTAGAAGCGGAACTAGAAAGTTTATTACAAAAAAGAAAAGTTGAAACTTCTAAAATAGTAATACCAAAGGAAATAGGAGAAAATACATGGAAAGTATAATATTTTTTAATGGTGATATTATTACCATGGAAAATAAAGAAGATAAACCAGAAGCTATACTTGTTGAAAATGGTGTAATAAAAAGATTAGGGAGTTTAGAAGAATTAGAAATAAATGCAAATGGAATTATAAACAAAATAGATTTACAAGGAAAAACATTGATGCCATCATTTATAGATACACATAGTCATATAACAGCATATGCTAAAACATTTAGTTATGCAAAATTAAATGAATGTAAAAACATAGAAGATATACTAAAGAAATTAGAAGAATATAGAAAACAAAATAAAATACAAAAAGATAATTGGATAATAGGCGTAGGATATGATGATAATTCCTTAGAAGAAAAAAGACATCCAAGTAAAGATGAATTAAGAAAATTAGGAAATAATAATCCAATATTAATAACACATGTATCAGGACATATGGGAGTATTTAATAAAAGAGCAGAAGAGATACTTAATTTAAAAACTAATAATGGTTATTTAGAAGAAAATGAATTTATTAAAGTAGCTTCTAAAATAAATAATATTAGTAAAAAACAAGAAAAAGAAAATTTAATAAAAGCACAAGAGAAATATTTAAGTTATGGAATTACAACAGTGCAAGATGGATTAACTAAAAAAGAAGATTTTGAGCTTTTAAAAGAAATGTCAGAGAATAAAAATTTAAAAGTAGATATAATATCTTATATAGACTTAGAAGGAAATAGAGAAACTGCAAAAGTAAATAAAGACTATATAAAAAAATATAAAAATAATTTAAAAATCGGTGGATATAAAATAATATTAGATGGTTCACCACAAGCAAGAACAGCATATTTAAGTAAGCCTTATGAAGGAGAAAAAGAATATAGAGGTTATCCATCAAAAACAAATGAACAAGTAAAAAATTATATAAAAATATCAATAGATGAAAAAATGCAACTACTTGTACATTGTAACGGTGATGCTGCAGCAGACCAATTAATAAATTGTATAAAAGAGGAAGAAGAAAATTATAAAGAAAAAAATATTATAAAAAAATTAAGACCTATAATGATACATGCTCAAACAATAAGAAAAGACCAAATAATAGAATGTAAAAAATTAGGAATAATTCCATCATATTTTATAGCACATGTTTATTATTGGGGAGATATTCATATAAAAAATTTAGGAAAAAGAGCATATAAAATAAGCCCAGCAAATACAACATTAAAAAATAATTTGATATTTACATTTCACCAAGATACACCAGTATTAGAGCCTAATATGTTAGAAACAATTGATATAGCAGTGAATAGAAAAACTAAAAATGGTATAATATTAGGTGAAGAAGAAAAAATAGATGTATATGAAGCATTAAAAGCAGTTACAATAAATTCAGCATATAGTTATTTTGAAGAAAATGGAAAAGGAAGCTTAAAAGAAGGAAAAATAGCAGACATGGTTGTATTAGATAAAAATCCATTAAAAGTAGATAAAGAGAAGATAAAAGAAATAAAAATATGTAGTACATGGAAAAATGGAAAAGAAATGTATAGAAATAATAAGATATAGAAAAAGAGGTAGTAAAATTGAAAAACATAAAAGATTATAATTTAGAAGAATTAAAACAAGAACTAGTAAATTTAGGAGAAAAGCCATTTAGAGCAGAACAAATATTTAAATGGTTATTTCAAGAAAAAGTAAAATCCTTTGATGATATGACAAATATATCATTAGAATTAAGAGAAAAACTAAAAAAAGAATATACAATATGTAATTTTAATATATTAAAAAAACAAGAATCAAAAGATGGAACAATTAAATATTTATTTGATGTATTAGACGGAAATGCTATTGAAACAGTCTTAATGAGTTACCATCATGGATATAGTATATGTGTATCTTCACAAATAGGATGCAAAATGGGATGTAAATTCTGTGCATCAACAGGAATTAATTTTATAAGAAGTTTAACATCTGGTGAAATTGTAGAACAAATTTTAGCAGTAGAACAAGATACAAAAATAAGAATATCAAATGTAGTATTTATGGGAATAGGAGAGCCTTTAGATAATTATGATAACGTAATAAATGCTATAAGAATAATAAATAATCCAAAGGGCTTAAATATAGGAGCAAGACATATTAGTATATCAACTAGTGGATTGGTACCTAAAATATATAAATTAGCAGAAGAAAATATACCATGTACATTATCTATATCATTACATGCAACAACAAATGAAAAAAGAAGTAAAATGATGCCAGTAAACAATGTATATCCAATAGAGGAATTAATAAAAGCATGTAAAGACTATATAAAAAAGACAAATAGAAGAATTTCATTTGAATATGCATTAGCAAAAGATAATAATGATAATAAAGAAGATGCAAAAGAATTAGTACATTTATTAAAAGGAATGCTCTGTCATGTAAATTTAATTCCAATAAATAAAATTGAAAATGGAAGCTTTACAAAAAGTTCAAATGAAAATATAATGAAATTTAGAGACTATTTAAATGACCATGGAATAGTAGCAACAATAAGAAGAGAATTAGGTTCAGACATAGATGCGGCATGTGGACAACTAAGAAGAAAGAATTTGAGACAAAATGGGGACGGAGCTAATTTGTCTCAACCTGTAAAATAAGACATTTAGTCTTATTTTTTTTACGGATTTTTATGAAAAGGTTTACAAATAAAGTAAAACATGATATAAATATAAAAGATTATTTTCCAAATTTTATGAATCAGAATTTTAATTCGAAAAAAATTCCAGAGTAAAAATAAAAATTTATTAATAAGTATTGAAATTGGGGCTAAAAATTGTTATAATACAGAAAGGAGTAATAAGTAAATATTGAATAGTAAATACAATTTAAAAAATGACATACTTTTTAAAGCTTTTTTTGGTAAACAAGGAAATGAAAGGTTTTTAAAAAGTTTTTTAGAAGAGTTATTAGAAATAAAAATAGAGAAAATAGAAATAATAACAGAATATACATTAGAACAATTAGCAAAAGAAGAAAAGGGAGGAAGATTAGATTTAGAGGCAAAAATAAATAATGAAATAATAGTAAATATAGAATTGCAAATAAGAAATCAAAAAGATATAGAAAAAAGAACATTATATTATGCAGCAAGATTAATAACAGAGAACTCAAAAGCAGGAGAACAATATGAGAGATTAAAACAAATAATAATGATAAATATATTAGATTATGAATTATTAGAATTTAAGGAGTACATATCAGATACGGTAACGGTAATAAATAAACATAGAGAATATGAGACAATAAAAAATCAGAAATTCTATTATATAGAATTACCAAAGTTCAGGAAGGCTAAAATAGATATAAATGATAAATTAAATCAATGGATAGCATTAATAGATGATGATAAGGAGATGGTAGAGATGGCAATAACAAAGAATAAGACAATAAAAGAAGCGAAAGAAGAAGTAGACAAATTAACAGCGGACCCAAATTTAAGAGGAATACTAAAGTTAAGAGATAAATGGGAAAGAGATTATTATAATGATATAGGATGTGCAAAAGATGAAGGAAGAGAAGAAGGAGAAAGAATAGGAAGAAATGAAGGAGAAAAAATAGGAAGAGAAGAAGAAAAACAAGAAGCAGCAATAGCAATGTTTAAATTAGAAATGGATATGAATAATATAATGAAAGTAACCAAACTTACTAAAAAAGAACTAGAGAAAATAAAGAAAAAGTATAATTTATAATAAAATATAAGTAATCTCTTTTTGTTATGATATTTTATTTAACGAAGAGAGATTACTTTATTTTACTTGCTATTTGTTCATGCCTGTGGAATAATATTACAGAACTGTTAAATATATGTTACATTTCTATTAATAGTATTGACCATATCCAAAAAAAAGAATAAAATGTTACTATCATAAGAGGGTGAAAAATGAGAATAATAAGTGGAAAAGCAAGAGGAACAAAATTATATACATTAGAAGGAGACTTAACTAGACCTACATTAGACAGAGTGAAGGAATCATTATTTAATATAATACAAGAAAAGGTACTAGGAAGTGTTTTTTTAGACTTATTTGCAGGAAGTGGAGCAATAGGATTAGAAGCAGCAAGTAGAGGAGCAAAAAAAGTTATTCTATGTGAAAAAGAAAATAAAGCAAATGTAATAATTAATAAAAATATAGAAAAAACACATTTAGGTGAAATAATAGAATTACATAATACTAGCTATGAAAAAATATTAGAAAACTTAGAACAAAAAGTGGATATAGTGTATATAGACCCTCCATATAAAACAAATTATGCATATATTGCAACAAAAAAAATATTAGAAAATAAATGTTTAAATGAACAAGCAATTATAATAATAGAAACAGATGAAGAGGAAAGAATATTAAGTGAAATAAAAAAATTAGAAGTAAAAATTATTGATAAAAGGAAATATGGTCGCGTACATCTTATTTTTATTCAAGAAATAAGATAAAGGAAAGGGGTAAAACCATGGAAATATTTACATTATTAGAAACTTTAGAGGATTTATTAGAAAATAGTAAAAGTTTGCCATTTACATCAAAAGGTATAGTAGATAAAGAAGAAATGCTAGACTTAATAAAAGAAATAAGAATAAAACTTCCAGATGAGTTAAAACAGGCAAAATGGGTAAAAGAGGAAAGACAACGTATTCTTGTTGAAGCTCAAAAGGAAGCTGATGGAATTGTGAAAGAAGCAGAAAATAGAATAATAAGCATGATAGACGAACATGAAATAACAAGAAAAGCATATGAACAAAAAGCTGAAATAATAGAAACAGCAAATGAAATGTCAAGAGAAATATCTAGTGGAACCAAAGAGTATGCAGATAGTTTACTTGCAAATACAGAAGATGTCTTAAATGAAACATTAAATAAATTAGGAAAAAATATGACAGAAGCTTTAAATCTAATGCAAATATCATTGGAAGACACATTAAAAACAATACAAAATAGTAGAAAAGAATTAAAGTAAAACAAAAGAAGAAGTCAGATTTAAAAATGTTGAATCTGACTTTTTAAGGATTATATAAATATAGCATAAAAATAGGAAGGATGGTAAAAATGGCTAAGAAAAAAAGAAGATATAAAAAAACTAAAAAAACAGCCTCAAGATTAGATGTTGCAGTAGTAACGCTAATAGTACTTAGTATACTTTTAGCTGTTTTAATATATACAAAATCAGGAACAATAGGAATAAAATTAAATGAAGTGTTAGGTGGAATAATGGGAATTATGCAATATGTATTACCAATAGGAGGTATTGCTATTGCAATAAAGCTAGCATCAGATGGAAGAGAAGAAACAACGTCAAAAATAGTACAATTTGCGGTATTAATTGTAAGTCTATCAATTGTATTTAGTGTATTTCAAATATCATCTGGAGAATTAGATTCATCAAAAGAAATGTCAGAAGTGGTAAAAGATGCATATTATTATGGAACGCAAAGTCAAGGTGGAGGAGCAATAGGAGCAGTAGGAGGAGTTATTTTAGCAAAATTATTAGGAGATGTAGGAGCAATAATTTTCTGTTTAGGAATAGCGGTAATTTTGATTGTATTTACATTTGGAATAAATTTATCAGATATGATAAATATGTATATGGATAGAATAGAAGAAAAACGTGAAGAAAGATTTGAAAGAAAACAGGAAATGGCAAAAGAAAGAAAAGAAGAACAAGAAGAGACACCAAGCCAAAGAAGAAAACGCCTAAGAGAAGAAAGAAGAGTAAAAGCAGAACTTGCTAAATTAGAAGAAAAAGAAAAAGACCCAATGGCAGACCAAATAAAAATTAACTTTGGTGGAAGAATTGTGGATAGTCAAGATGAAAAACCAGGATTAAAGAAATATGATCATTCTAATGATGATTTAGAGCCATTAACAAAAGAAAGTAAAAGAGCAAAACTTGCAAAACAGGAAATGGAACCAGATGTAATTGAAAATAATTTATTTAAAGAAGTAGAAGAACAAAAAGAAGATAAGAAAAAAGCAGTATTACAATTAGAACATAGTATGGTAGTTGAAGATGAACATTATGAATATCCACCTGTAGAACTTTTAAGCAAACCAAAGAAAAAAACCTTAAAAGGAGGAGCAAAAGCTTTAACAGATACAGCAACAAAATTACAAAAAACATTATATAGTTTTGGGGTATCTGCAAAAGTAGAAAATGTTTCAGTAGGACCAGCTATTACTCGTTATGAATTAAAACCAGCAGAAGGTGTAAGAGTAAGTAAAATTGCAAATTTAGCAGATGATATAGCATTAAATTTAGCTGCAGAAACAATAAGAATAGAAGCGCCAATTCCAGGAAAACAAGCAGTTGGAATTGAAGTACCAAATAAAGAAAAAGAAGTAGTTCACTTTAGAGAAATAATAGAAAGTCCAGAATTTAAAAATAATAAATCAAAATTGACAGTAGGACTTGGAAAAGATGTAGCAGGAAATGTAAGACTTGCAGATATTGCCAAAATGCCACACGTATTAATTGCAGGTTCAACAGGTTCGGGAAAAAGTGTATGTATAAATACAATAATTGCAAGTATTGTATATAATGCAAAACCATCTGAAGTAAAATTTGTAATGGTAGACCCAAAAGTAGTTGAATTATCTGTTTATAATGGAATACCACATTTATTAATCCCAGTAGTAACAGACCCTAAAAAAGCAGCAGGTGCTTTAGCGTGGGCTGTACAAGAAATGGATGATAGATATAATAAATTTGCAACTAAAGGAGTTCGTGATTTAAAAGGATATAATAAAGCAATGGAAAAAGAGAATGAAGCAGGAAAATTGCCACAAATAGTAATTATTATAGATGAGCTTGCAGATTTAATGATGGTTGCTAAAAATGATGTAGAAGATGCAATTTGCCGTTTAGCACAAAAAGCAAGAGCAGCAGGAATGCATTTAGTAATTGCAACACAAAGACCATCAGTAGATGTAATTACAGGATTAATAAAAGCAAATGTACCATCTAGAATAGCATTTGCAGTATCATCACAAGTTGATTCAAGAACTATATTAGATAGTGTTGGAGCAGAAAAATTATTAGGAAAAGGTGACATGCTATTCTTCCCAACAGGAGCACCAAAACCATCTAGAATTCAAGGAGCATTTGTATCAGATGAGGAAGTAGAAAAGATAGTAGATTTTATAAAATCAAATGGTACTGCCAACTATAGTGAAGATATATTAGAATCAATAGAAAATAATAATAAAACAGATAAGGAAATAGCAAATGACCCAGATGATGATGATACAGACCCATTCTTAATGGATGCAATTCAAACAGTAGTAGAAACAGGACAAGCATCAACATCATTCATACAAAGAAAATTTAAAGTAGGATATGCTAGAGCAGGTAGAATAATAGACCAAATGGAAGAAAGAGGAGTAATATCAGGATATCAAGGAAGTAAACCAAGAGAAGTGTTAATGTCATTAGAAAAATTAAATGAATTAAAAATGGCACACAAAGAAGAAGCCTAAATTATTTACTAAAAAGAGGTAAAAATGGAAAAAGAAGACTTAGATAAGATAGAAAGTGAATATGACAGAACAGAAATTATAAAGTCATTAAAAAGTGATGAAGAAAAAATAAAGTTTATTGATGGCTTGGAAAGAGAATGGAATAAAGTCCAAGTAATAGAAACATTTCAAAGCGATGACAAAAAGATAGAATTCTTAGATAAAATGGAAAATGAGACATCAATAGTAAATATAATAAAAAGCTTACAAGATGACGATAAAAAGTTACAAAATTTATATAGAGTTCAAGATGAAATTCAAAAGGCAAGTATTATAGAAGAATTCAAAGAAGACGACAAAAAAATTATAGGATTAGGACAAATAAAATTAGACTTAGCAAGAAGACATATAATAATAACATTTAAGAGTGACGATAAAAAGATTTATTTATTAGATAAGCAAAAAGGTGATAGTTATAATGCATGTATAATAAAAACCATAAAAGATGATAATAAAAAAATAGAATGTTTAGAAATAATATCTGATGAAGATTATAAAACAGATGTAATAAAAACGCTAAAAAGTGATGAATTAAAAATAGAATTTATTGATACATTAGAAAATGAATATAATAAAGCACAAATAATAAAAACACTTAAAAGTGATGACAAAAAAATAGAATTTTTAGATGAAATAAAAAGCGAAGTATCAAAAGTAAAAATAATAAAAAGTTTACAAGATGATGATAAAAAATTACAAAATTTAAATAAAGTTAAAGATGAATTGAAAAAGGCAAATATAATAGCAGGTTTTACTGATTATAATAAAAAGATTTTAGCTTTAGAACAAATAAAATCATACTTAGCTAGAAAATATGTAATTAGAACATTTGAAAATGACGAAAATAAAATACTTATGTTGCAAAACATTAGTGATGAGAGCAATAAGGTAGGAATCATTTTAACTATACAAGATGATGATAAAAAATTAGAATTATTAAATAGTATAAAATTTGAGCTTAATAAAATTGAAATTATTTGTTCAATGAAAGATGAAAAAAAAGTAGAAGCAATAGATAATTTACTAAACAAGGAAAATAAAATTTTGGTTATTAACGATATTTTAGATGAAAAAATAAAATTAAGAGCAATTAAAAAAATTGATACAAAAATTTATGAAGCATATAAAGAATTATTAATATTTAATAAAGAAATGAGACTTGGGAAAAATAGAAAAACTAGACATAAATACAAAACATTAGGCTTACCCCAAGATATGACAATAGGAATGGAAATAGAAGCAGAAGGAAAATACGGAGAACTATTGCCAGAAAGAATTGGATGTTGGGATGTAAAACAAGAATCTTCTTTAGATTCTGGAAAAGAATGTACATCACCAATAATGCATGATACAGATACAAATATATACCAGATTTATAAAATAAATGAAATTTTAAGCAATATGGAAATGAAAGTAACACCAAAATGTGGAGGGCATGTTCATATAGGAGCAGACTATATAAAAGCAGAAGAAGGATTTCAAGAATTATTAGAGTTATGGGGAAATGCAGAAGAAATATATTATTTAATATCAAATAAACCAGGTGAATTACCAAGACCAGGAGTTTATGAATATGCAACTCCAATATCAGGAGTATTTGAAACAGCTGATTTTTTTGAAAACAAAACAGACTGTTTTATAGAAGATGCAAAAGAAAAACAAAAAGATAGATTTAAAAGTCTTAATTTAATGAATGTAAATAACGCAAAAAATACAATAGAATTTAGATTATCAAATGGAACATTAGATGGAAATACATGGATAGAAAATATACGTCTATATGGAAGAACAGTACAACTTGCAGAAGAATTAGGAGAAATAAAAGAAAAATTAAATAATAAAGAAAAACTAACAGAAGAAGAAAAAAGAAAATATGCATTAAAAGAAATGTTAAAAGATGAAAGACCAATAGATGAAAAAATGGAAATATTAATGCAAATTTTATTTACAGAAGAAGAAGCACAAGCATATAAAAGAAGATATGATGTAAATAAAAAATTAGAAGAAAAAGAACATAGTATGCAAGAATTTGAATTTGGCAAAGTGGATTTTGAAAAAATATATGAAAGTGTAGAACTTCCAGATGAAATTATAAAAGAATTTCAAGAAGAACAAGGCGAAGAAATGGACCAAAGATAGAAAGGAAAGGCTATGGAAGATATTATAATAGTCGAAGGAAAAGATAAATATTGTTTTTCAGAGATAAAAGAAGTAGTAGAAAAATTTTTAGATAAAGACTTTTATTCATTAACAGAAGAAGAAAAATATAATAAAATTAGAAGAAAAACAATGATGAATGCAATTATTAGAAAAATAGGTGTAAAGGACTTAAAAAAAGGAGATTTAATAAAAGATATAAAAGAAAAACAATATATAATTTTAAATGAAATAACTTTTTTATTGTCATTAGCAAAAAATAATGATATAGTTATATATGAAAAAGAAAATGCAAATAAATTTACTAAAGACATAAATAAAGAAAGCTTAGAAAGAGTGGCAAAAGAATATATTAGGATAAATGATTGTGCAGATGAATTACTAGAAAATATATTAAAAACTTTAGGAGAAAGTCATGAAAAAAGAATATAGTAAAGCAATATATGAAGTTTATATTGTATTACAATATACAGATGAAGAAGTAAAAAGTAAAATCCCTAAAAAATTTATGAAATTTATGAAAGAAAATATGGATAGAACTCATAAATTTTACTTAAAAGAAAATGTCTGTTTAGAAAAACAGAATTTAATGTATGAAACTAAACAAATAATTGCATTAATATATAGAGATTTTATATGCAGTAAAGAAGAAAGAGAAAAATTGATAGCTAAAGAAAAAAGAAATAAAATAGAACAAAAAAATGAAGAAAAATATAATATTAATTTTAAGAAAAATGTTAATAATAAAAAATATAGTATAGAAAAAATAAATAATACTAAAGAAAAATCATTGATAAAAGTTGAAAAAGAAAAATGGTATAAAAAACTAATAGAGAAAATGTTTAAAATCTTAAAAATAAAAAATTAAAAAATAACAAAAGAAAGGAGAAGAAATTTGCAAAAGAAAAACGAAAAATTTTTAGAAAAAATTGTAAAAAAAGATTACAATAATGAATTAGAAAAAGTACTAGAGAAGAAGCCATATAAAGAAAATGTAAAAAGTATTCTCCTTAGTATTTTATATAAAATAGAAACATCATATAAAGACTATAAACATGTGAAAAAAGAATCAGATACAAAGGAAGAGTTTATAGAAAGAATAATACAAGATATAGAAAATAATTGTGATGAAATAATATTAGTAAAACCACATTCAGAAGAAAGCAAAATAATAGGAGAAAGAACATTTTTAGTAGAAAAAAATAAAAAGAGAATTATATGTTATAGTATAGAAAGAAAATTATTATACTGCATTTCTAAAATTTCAAAAAATAATAGAATAATAAATGATAATTATTTTTTGATAAGTAAAACTTTATCAGATTTAATAAATGTAGGAAATAACATAAATACAGTAGAACCTCTAAGAGATTTTAATCGGATATTCTTGGACAACTATACCAAGAGAGATAGAAAGTGTAGACCATAATTTAATATATCAAAATTTATTATTATTAGTTGGAAATGAATTTATGAATAAATGGATTTATAATAAAGAAGTTATGATTGATTATTTACAATTATTCCAAAATAAATTAGAAGAAAATTATGGAAAAGGAAATGCTAATGAATTTTTAGAATTATTAAAAGATTTTTCTATTTTAATTGATATAGAATTTGAACCTAAAATAAAAAAACAAATAGAAAAAATAAAAGTAAAAGTAGAAAAAGAATTAGAAAAGATGCAAGATAGTGAAAGTTTTGTAGAGCAAATAACAGATGAAAAAAGAAGCTTGACTAAAAAAATAAAGCAAATAGATGAAACATTAAATAATAAAAATTTATTAGAAGAAGAATATGAAAGAAGAAATGAACTTTTACCATTAGATGAAAAAATATTTAGTATGAGAATATTATCAAATTTAATGGTAAAAGAAAGAAAAGAATGTTTAAGAAAAATAGACAAATTAAATGAATTATTAAAACCAAGGAAATATGTTGAATATAAGAAAAAATTAGAAGAAAAAGAAAGATATTTAAAATTATTAGATTTAGAAGATATTAGTTTAAACATAAAGAAAATGAAACTAAAATTACAAAAAATCTTTTTAAAATGTTTTGAAGAAAAAATAGAAAAATGTGATAGTAAATCAAAGATAATGGATTTAATATATGAATTTAGATATTATATGTTTATACCATATGATTATGAAAAAAGTATATATGAAACAAAAGAATTACAAAAAGAAATAATTGCAACAGGAAAGAAATTACTAGAAAAATCACATAAATTGAAAGTTATAGAAAGATTTTCTAAACAAGAAGATATAGATTATACATTACTTAAATATATATTCCAAACTAGAAGTATAAATATAGAAGAGGTAGAAATAAAGTTAATTAGAGAAAAAGATAAATATTTTATACAAGTATTTGATGGAAATGGTACTGGAGAAAAAATAGAAATGAAAAATCCAGAAAATGTTAATAAAAAGGAATTAGCAATAAGATTTAACAAAAAGGTAAAAGCATTTTATTAAGGAGGAATTATATGAAGATAACGTTTTTAGGAGCAACAAAAACTGTTACAGGTTCAAATTATTTAGTTGAAGCTGCTGGTAAGAAATTTTTAGTAGATTGTGGTATGTGGCAAGGAAATAAAGAAATAGAAGAAAAAAATTATGAAGAATTCGAATTTAACCCAAAAGAAATTGATTTTATGCTTTTAACACATGCACATATTGACCATTCAGGAAGAATTCCTAAATTATATAATGAAGGATTTAGAAATAAAGTATATGCTCATAAAGCAACATGTGATTTATGTGCATTAATGTTACCAGATAGTGGTCACATTCAAGAAATGGAAACAGGATGGAAAAATAAAAAAAGATTAAGAAAAGGTGAAGAAGAGTTAAAGCCAATGTACACAGCAGAAGATGTTGCAAGATGTTTAGAAATATTTGAGCCAGTACAATATGACCAAATTATAGAAATTACACCTGATATACATGTAAGATTTAATGATGCAGGACATATGCTTGGTTCAAGTATAATAGAGTTATGGGTAAAAGAAGGAGATAGAGAAGTAAAGACAGTATTTTCAGGAGACTTAGGAAATAATGATATACCACTTTTATCAGAACCTACAATGATAGAAGATGCAGATTATTTAGTAATAGAATCAACATATGGAAGTAGATTACACTTAAGAAATGATGAAAAAGCTGAAATGTTTTTAAATATAGTATCAGAAACATTAGATAATGGAGGAACAGTAGTAATTCCATCATTTGCAGTAGGAAGAACACAAGAAATATTATATGAGATAAATAAGTTAAAAGATGAAAAGAACGATGAAGAATTTAGAAGAAAATATAAGACATTAATGAAAGCTGATGTTTATGTAGATAGTCCTCTAGCAATATCAGCAACAGAAGTATTTAGAGAAAATACTAACCTATTTGAAGAAGAAGTAAGAAAAGAAATATTAAGGGGAGATAATCCACTTGAATTTCCAGGATTACATTTTACAAGAACAGCAGAAGAATCAAAAGCTTTAAATGATGACCCAAGACCAAGTATAATAATATCAGCAAGTGGAATGTGTGATGTTGGAAGAATAAAACATCATTTAAAACATAATTTATGGAATCCAAAATCAACAATACTTTTTGTTGGATATCAAGCACCAGGAACATTAGGGTATAACATAGTAAATGGAGCAAAAACTGTTAAAATATTTGGAGAAGAAATTGCTGTAAATGCAAGAATAGAATATATAGAAGGATATTCTGGACATGCTGACCAAGAAGGATTAATGAATTTTATATATTCTTTCATAAAAAAGCCAAGACATATTTTTATGGTACATGGAGAGCCAGAATCTCAGGAAGTTTTTAAACAAAAAATATTAGATGAAACATCAATTCCAGTAACTATTCCAAATTTTGGAGAAACATATGATTTAGATATAAATAAAGAAGTGGAAATGACAGCAAAAATTGAAAGAAAAGCAAATAAATCAATGAGATTAGAAATTCTAGAGAGATTAGAAAAGTTGCAGTCTGAAATGAAGGATATGGATATGTATGTAAGAAAAGATGTAGATGATGAAAACTTAAGAGATGCTGATATGTTTAGAATTAACGAAAAGATAAAAGATTTAGAAAAACAAATATTAAATGTAATAGAAGGATAAAACCTTTAATATTTAAAAGGAGAAAAAAGAAAATGAGTGATAAATACTTAAACGAGGCAATAGTTGGAAATAAAAATATGATAGCAACATTTACTTTAAAAGGAGAATTGCAAAGATTATATTTTCCAAGTAAAGATAATAGACAATATATTAATTTTTTCCATACTGGAGTGAAGTTAAATCAATCAGATTTAATATATTTACATGATGATATTAATAATACTTATAAACAATATTATGATACAGATACAAATGTATTGAATACAGAAATAACAAATACTTATTTTAATTTAACAGTTGTTCAAACAGATTTTGTAATGATGAAAGAAAATGTTTTAGTTAAAAGATATATATTTTTAAATGAAGGAACAATTGATTTAGATACTAAATTTTATATTCATTCAGAATTATTATCAGATAAAAATAATTATGTTGGATGTAAAGTAATAGATAATGGAATGATGCAATATGCTCATGATTTCGTAGTTTCTACATTTGCTAAAGGTGCAAAAATTTCTAAACATCAAATAAATGGAAGTTATGAAACAATTAAAACTGGTGATATTCATGATAAAGATTATATAGGAATGTCAAAAGATTCAAGTATCTGCTATGATTTAGGAATTATAAGACCAAATGAAAAGAAAGTTTTAGAAATTTGCATGTTAGTTGATGAAAATAGAAATGTATCAGAAATGGAAGATGAGATAGAGAGAATTACAAAAATAGACTTAAATAAAGAGTATACACAAACAAAATCATATTGGAGAAAATATGTAAAAAATCATAATGGACTAAATTTAAAAGACCCACAAAATAGTTATGAAGAAAAAATTTTTGAGATATATAAAAGAAGTATATTATTATTTCCACTATTAACAAATCCAGATACAGGAGGAATTATAGCATCACCTGAAATAGATGAAGATTTTACAAAATGCGGAAGATATGCTTATTGTTGGCCAAGAGATGCAGTATTTATTACAAAAGCAATGGATATTGTAAAAATGGAAAAAGAAACTGAAAAGTTCTATAAAGTATTTTGTAAAAAAACACAAAGTAAAAATGGAATGTGGGAACAAAGATTTTATACAGATGGAAAATTGGCACCTTGTTGGGGATATCAAGTTGATGAGACAGCAAGTGTTGTTTATGGAGTATATGAACATTATAAAGTTACAAAATCAGAAAAGTTTTTGAAAGATAATTTACAAATGTGTGAAAAAGCAATTGACTTTTTAAAGAAATACTTAAAAGATTGGACAGGGATTGAAGGAATTGATGAACAAAAAAGAGATGTTGTAAAAGATGAAATTGAAGAAGATACTTTAAAAAGAACAGGAAAATTACATAAATATCATGTAAGTTATGATATTTGGGAAATGTGTGAAGGAGTTCATCTTTATTCTCTTGCTAGTATATATGCAGCGTTTGATAGTATTTTAAATATTTATAGAGTTTTAGGAAAAAATGTATCTGATTTTGAAAATAATAGATTAAAAGAAGAAAAGATTCAAAGAAATGAAAGAGAGATTGAAAAAATTCAAGTCGAGATAAAGAAATATATTGATGAAAATATGTATGATGAACAAAAAAAGTCATATGTAAGAAATTCTGAAGATAGAAAAATGGATATTAGCATTTTAGGTGCTGTTACTCCGTTTAATGTTTTTAGTGCAAAAGAAAAGAAAGTTAAAAATACTGTTGAGAGTATTAATTTACATTTAAGAACTTATACTGGCGGATATCAAAGGTTTGAGGGTGACCATTATATGAACTCTAATCCTTGGCCTATTGCTAATCTTTGGATGACTTTATATTATTTAGAGACTGGTGAGAAGAAGAAGGCTAAAGAGACTTTTGATTTTGTTGTGAAGACTGCTGGTAAACATTATTTCTTGGGCGAACAAGTTGACAACAGCACATTAAAACCTAACTGGGTTATTGGTCTTGGTTGGTCTCATGCTATGTTCTTGATTGTTTTAGAGAAATTGTATAAGTAATGTCTTGCTGGGGACGTTTCTTATGCGACATTTCAGGGATTTGGAGTAATTTTTTAGATTTTAAGCTTCGCTTAAACCAGCATTTTTACTACCCTTAATTTCCCTACGTAAAAATGCTTAATCTAAAAAATTACTTATTCTTTTTCTTATAAAATTATAAATTTAGGAAATAATATAAAAGAAATTAAAAACAACTTAAAAACTTTATCAGTAAAAAAGAGTAAAGATTTTTCGCAATAAAAATGTATAAAAATGAACAAAAAACATCGTAAATTTGATAAAA
>CALXAD010000028.1 GCA_944386195.1 uncultured Clostridia bacterium | reverse complement strand
TTGTACATTAAGAGGTTATGTAAGAGTAAAGTATATACTGTGTCTTTTTAATTGCTTTTACTTTTTCAATTCACATTTTTCCTATTTTTTGAAAATAAAGTCAAAAAGACTTTAAAAAAGTGCCAAAATGGTATACAATATTATAAAATGATTTTTTAGGAGAGGTATATGAATAAAGAGTGGCACATATATGAGGCAGATGAAAAAGAAGTCTCAAGAATTAAAGAAAAATATAAAATAAATGATTTATTAGCCAGAATATTAGTTAATAGAAATATAACAGAAGATGATAAAATAAGATTATTCCTTGAGCCAACAAGAAATGATTTTTATAATCCATATTTAATAAAAGATATGGAGGTTGCAGTAGAAAGAATCATAAAAGCAATTAATGAAAAGGAAAAAATCATAATATATGGAGATTATGATGTAGATGGAATAACAAGTGTAACAGTATTAAAAAGTTTTTTTAAAGACCTTGGAGTAGATGTGGATTTTTATATACCTAATAGGTTAGATGAAGGATATGGACTAAACAAAGAAGCAATAGATAAAATAGTAAAAGAAAAATATGATTTAATGATAACAGTAGATTGTGGAATATCAGGAATAGAAGAAATAGATTATGCAAATAGTTTAGGATTAGATGTAATAGTAACAGACCATCACGAACCAGGAGATATTTTACCAAAGGCTATAGCGGTAATTGATAATAAAAGACAAGATTCTACATATCCTTTTAGAGAATTAGCAGGGGTAGGAGTAGCATTTAAATTATGCCAGGCATTAGGAATAAGGCTAGGACTAAAAGAAGAAAGTTATTTAAAATATCTAGACATAGTATGTGTTGGTACAATTTCAGACATAGTACCATTAGTTGATGAAAACAGAGTAATTACTAAATTAGGATTATTACTCGTAAAACAAACAAAAAACTTAGGACTAAGGTCAATAATAAGTTCATCAGGATATACAAAAATAGATTCAAATACAATATCATTTGGAGTAGCTCCTAGAATAAATGCATGTGGAAGAATGGGAGAAGCAGAAGAAGCTTTAAAATTATTACTATCTAAAAACATTAATGAAGTAAATGAATTAACTAAAAAATTAAACGAGAGAAATAAAACAAGACAAGAAATTGAAAAACAGATATATGAAAGTGTAATAGAAAAAATAAATAAAGAACATCTAGAAAATCATAGAGTAATTGTAGTAGGTGGAAAAAATTGGCATCATGGAGTAATAGGGATAGTATCATCAAAAATAACAGAAATGTATTTTAAGCCAAGTATATTAGTAAGTTTTGAAGATGAAATAGGAAAAGGTTCAGGAAGAAGCATACCGGGATTTGATTTACATGATGCATTAATGAAATGCTCAAAGTTTTTAGAAAAATTTGGTGGACATAGTATGGCAGTTGGTGTTACAATAAAGAAAGAAAATTTTTCTAAATTTGTAGATGCATTTGAAGAAGTAGCAAAAGAAGAAAAAATAGAACAAATAGTTCCAATAGTAAATATAGATGCAAAACTAACATTAAAAGATATAGACAAAGAAATTGTAGAAAGCTTAAAACTACTTGAACCATTTGGAGAAGCTAACAAAATGCCAATGTTTGCATTTAAAAATATGAGAATAGATTCAATAAGAGCATTGTCAGAAGGAAAACATTTAAAACTTACATTAAAAGAAGATAACAAAATAATAAATGCAATAGGATTTAATATTGGAGAATTAGCAGAAGAGTATAGGATAGGAGACAGAGTTGATATAGCAGGTTTCCTTGAAATAAATACTTTTAATGGAACTGATAATTTGCAAATAAATATAAAAGACATTATGAAATCAGTTTAAAGAGAAAGAAGGGGAACATATGAAAGAAATAAAAAATGCAAGTATACAAGATGTAATAGCAAAAAGAAAAGAACATTCAAGAAGAGTAGATACAAAATTAATTATGAAAGCTTATAATTACGCTAAAGAACATCATGGAGACCAACTTAGAAAATCAGGTGAACCATATATAATTCACCCTCTTAATGTTGCATATATTTTAGCAGATATAGGATTAGATGATAGTACAATAGCAGCAGCACTATTACATGATGTAGTAGAAGATACAGATGTTACTCAAAATGATATAACTCAAGAATTCGGAGAAGAAATTTCAGAAATGGTTGCTGGTGTTACAAAACTTGGAAAAATCTCATTTGCATCAGTCGAAGAGCAACAAGTAGAAGATTATAGAAAAATGTTCCTAGCAATGGGAAAAGATATAAGAGTAATCCTAATAAAATTAGCAGATAGATTACATAACATGAGAACTCTAAAATATTTAAAGCCAGATAGACAACAAGCAATAAGCAAAGAAACAATGGATTTATATGCCCCTTTAGCTAATAGACTTGGATTATATTCTTTAAAATGGGAATTAGAAGACTTAGCATTTAAATACTTATATCCAGAAGAATATCATGAATTAGTAGAAGGAATAAATAAAAAAAGAGAAGAGAGATTACAATTTATAGAAAAAATAATGGCAGATATAAGAGTTGCATTAAAAAAACATAAAATAGATGCAGAAGTAACAGGAAGGGCAAAACATTTATATAGTATATATAGAAAAATGAAAAGAGACAATAAAACATTAGACCAAATATATGACTTATTTGCATTAAGAATTCTAGTTAATTCTGTAAAGGATTGTTATGCAGCATTAGGAGTTGTGCATGAAATGTATAGTCCTATGCCAGGAAGATTTAAAGATTATATTGCAGTTCCAAAACCTAATATGTACCAATCAATACATACAACTCTTTTAGGAGAAAAAGGAACTCCATTTGAAGTACAAATACGTACATGGGAAATGCATCATATTGCAGAATATGGTATTGCTGCACATTGGGCATATAAAGAGGCAAGTTATTTTGGAAAGAAACAAGCAGTAAAAGTAACAGATGATAAATTAGCATGGCTTCGTGAAACACTAGAATGGCAAAAAGATATGCAAGACCCTCAAGAATTTTTGGATACATTAAAAACAGAATTATTTGAGGATGAAGTATATGTATTTACACCTAAAGGAAAAATTATAGTATTACCAAGAGGAGCAACGCCAATTGATTTTGCATATAGCATACATGAGGAAATAGGAAACAAGATGACAGGATGTAAAATAAATAGTAAAATGATGCCAATAATAACACCTTTAAAAAGTGGTGATATAGTAGAAATAATAACTTCAGACAATTCAAAAGGACCAAGTAGAGATTGGCTAAAATTTGTAAAAAGTACAAGTGCAAAAAATAAAATAAAATCATGGTTTAAAAAAGCACAAAAAACAGAAAATATAGAAAAAGGAAAAGAACTAATAGAAAGAGAATTAAAAAGAATAGGCTTTTCTCATGCAGATTTATTTAAAACAGAATATGTAGAGCCAATGCTTGAAAAATACCAATATAAAAATTTGGATGAAATGTATGCAGCAGTTGGATTTGGTGCAAATTCAGCAGTAAAGGTAATTTCAAGAATATTACAAGAATATAGAAAAGAGCATAATGAAGAAGGCATTGAAGAGAAAATAGAAGAACTTGCGAAAATAAAAACAAGAAAAGCTAAACCTTCAAATTCAGGAATTGTTGTAAAGGGAATAGAAAATTGTTTAGTAAAACTATCAAAATGTTGTAACCCACTTCCAGGAGATGAAATTGTTGGATATATAACAAAAGGAAGAGGAGTATCTGTACATAGAAAAGATTGTCCAAATATAAAAAATCTAATATCAGATGAAAATAGAATGATAGATGTAGAATGGTATGAAGAAAATAAGGAAAGCTATCAAGCAGATATAGAAATCCATTCAAATGATAGGTCTGGATTATTATTAGATATATTGAAAGAAATTGGAACAACGAAAGCAAAAATATTGGGAGTAAAAACAAAAACAACAAAAGAAAGAATTGCAATTATAGATATAACATTACAAGTAGATGGATTAGATGAATTAAATAAAGCAATAAAAGTAATAAGAAAAGTAGATAGTGTATATGATGTAAGACGTATTTAAAAATTAGCAATAGAAAGGTGAATTTAAATGATATTGAAAGAACTAAAGATTAATACTTGGATAGGTGACCCTACAAATTGTTATATTGTTTTTGATGAAGAATCAAAAGAAACTATGGTAATAGACCCAGCAGGTGGTGTTGATAAAATAGTAGATTTAATTAATATATTAGGAGGAAAGCTAAAGTATATTTATTTAACACATTGCCATGGAGACCATATATTAGGAGTTACAGAATTAAAAAATAGATGCGGTGGAAAAATATTAATCCACCGCGAAGATAGTGAAGGTTTAAATGATGCTAGAATTAATTTAACACCATATATAATAGAAAAGCCAATTGAATTAGAAGCGGATTCTAGAATAGATGATAATGATTTAATACATTTAGGTAATTTAGAGTTTAGAGTAATTCATACACCAGGGCATACAAAAGGTGGTACTTCACTTTATTGTGAAAAAGAAGGACTTTTATTTTCAGGAGATACTTTATTTAGAGGAACGTGGGGAAGAACTGATTGCCCAACTGGAAGCCTAGAGGATATAATGGATTCAATTGTTAATAAGTTAATGAAATTACCAGATGATACTATTTGTTACCCAGGTCACGAACTAAGTACTAAAATAAGAGATGAAAAACCAATATATTTAGAATTAAAACCAAAATTGTTATAGCTATATATATCATGGAAAGTGAGATGAGGAATTTGAGAGTATATCATGGCAGTACTGTTATTGTAGAAAAACCAAATTTAGAAATATTAAATTATAGAACAGATTTTGGAAAAGGCTTTTATACAACCACAGATGTAGAACAGGCTAAAAGATGGACTAATATAAAAAAGAAAAGATTAGAAAAAGAAAATGCTGATAATAAAATAAATCAATATGTGAATATTTATGAATATACAGAAAATAAAGATTTAAATATATTAGATTTTGAAGAAGCAACAGAAAAATGGTTAAAATTTGTATTTAAAAATAGGCAAAGTGATAGTTTAATACACGAGTATGATATTGTAAAAGGTCCAGTTGCAAATGATAATTTGTATCAAGTATTAGTTGGATATGAAAATGGAGTTTACAATATTGGGGAAACTATAAAAAGATTAAAAACATACTTATTATCTAATCAAATCTCATTTCACACGCCAAAAGCATTAGAGTGCTTAAAATATATAGAAACTATAGAGGTAGGTGAATAAAATTGGATAAAAGTAAAAATAAATTCATAATACTTGAACAAATTCAAATGTTATGTACTAATATAAAAAATTACTTTAATATTACTTATAATGAAGCAAGGAAATTATTATATCATTCTAAATTGTATAAAGCATTAGAAGATGAAGAAACAAAAATGTGGTATTACAGTAGTTATGATTTATTTAAAATGTTTTTAGAAGAGAAAGAAACTGGTAGATATACTATATACGGAGGGTAGTATGGATAAGAAAATAAATGATTTTGTGGTTTTTTGTTTAGAAGTATATAAGTCAAAACATGAATTAACAGGAGAAGAAGCATATGAATTATTCGAAAAATATAGGGTTTTTGATTATTTAGAAGAAGGGTATGATATGCTTCATACACAAGGCGATGCATGGCTTATGAATGATATAGAAGAATTTTTAAAAATTAGAGGTTATGAAGAAAAATAGAAAGGAGAAGAGAATGCCAAAAGTAGAACCAAGAACTTTACCAGGATTTATGGAATTATTACCAAGTGAGCAAATTTTATTTAACCAAATAAAAGAAACAATAGAAGATACATATAAAATGTATGGTTTTCTTCCATTAGACACACCAGTAATTGAACTTTCAGATGTCTTACTTGCAAAAGCAGGAGGAGAAACCGAAAAACAAATATATAGATTTAATAAAGGAGATACTGATTTAGCATTAAGGTTTGATTTAACAGTACCTTTATCAAAATATGTAGCTAAAAATTATGGTAATTTAAGTTTTCCGTTTAGAAGATATCAAATAGGAAAAGTATATCGTGGAGAAAGGGCTCAAAAAGGAAGATTTCGTGAATTTTACCAATGTGATATAGATATTATAGGAGATGGAGAATTAGACTTAATTAATGATGCTGAATTACCAAGTGTTATATATACTATTTTTACAAAATTAGGATTTTCTGATTTTACTATAAAAATAAATAATAGAAAGATATTAAATGGTTTATTCCAAAGTTTAGGACAAAAAGAAAATTCAGTTGAAATTTTAAGAATTATTGATAAGATAGATAAAATTGGTAAAGAAAATGTAGTAGAAGAACTAAGAAAAATTAATATAGATGATAGTGTAATAAATAAAATAATTGATTTTATAGAAATTAAAGGAACAAATTCTGAAAAAATAGAAAAATTAAAATCTCTAGGAATAGAAAATGAAACATTTAATAAAGGTATAGAAGAATTAGAGTTTGTTGCAAATAATATGAGCTTATTTGGTGTACCAGAAGAAAATTATATGATAGATTTAACAATTGCAAGAGGTTTAGATTATTATACAGGTACTGTATATGAAACATTTTTAAATGATTATAGAGAATTAGGTAGTATTTGCTCAGGTGGTAGATATGAAAATTTAGCAGAATATTATACTGATAAGAAATTACCTGGTGTTGGAATTTCTATAGGATTAACTAGATTATTTTATAAATTAAATGAATTAAATTTAATTAAAACAAATAAAAAATCAATTTCAGATGTTTTAATAATACCTATGACAGAGGATTTATCTACAGCTATAAGAATTGCAACTAAGTTGAGAAATCAAGGAGTAAAGACAGAAATATATTTAAATAATAAGAAATTGAAAGCTAAGTTTAAATATGCAGATAAGTTAGAAATTCCTTATGTTATAGTAATTGGAGAAGATGAAATACAAAAACAAATTGTAAAATTAAAAGATATGAAAACTGGTGAAGAAAAAGAAATTCCAATGGATGATTTAGATAATATAAAGGTATTTTTAAAATAAAAAATAAAAATTTTCTATTGACAAAATAACATTGATAGTATAATATCATAAAAGAAAAAGCAAAAAGAAAATAACAAAAGAAAAGGAAGGATAAGTAGATGATTAGAAAAATGGCTGAAAGCCTTGCAGGAGTACACACACACACACACAAGTAGTTTATTAGCAAATGATAATAGAATAAATATAATAAAGAAGATAGTAATAAAGCCTAAATTTTAGGTTTTTATTGCTATCTTTTTTGCGTTGTTATTAAGTTTTTAAATTTATAAATAAAAAAGAAAATGAAGGAGGAGAAACATGAAAAAACACAAGAAAATATTTAAAAGAAAGGAAAAAGGAATTACACTTATTGCATTAGTTATTACAATAATTGTCCTTTTAATTTTAGCTGGTGTATCAATTGCAATGATAACAGGGCAAAACGGAATACTAACTCAAGCACAGAATGCTAAAAATAGGACAGAAGAAGCACAAGCAGAAGAACAAAATATATTAACAAATTATGAAGATTATATAAATAATGCCACATTGGATACAGCAACTGTAGGAGAGATAGTAACAGGAGAAAATAAACAATATTCAAAGAATGGAAAAGCAATAATACCAGAAGGATTTGCAATAGTACCAGGATTAGATGATGTATCATAAGGTTTAGTAATATCAGATGTGGCAAATGATACAGAAAATACAGGAAATCAATTTGTATGGGTACCAGTAGAAAAAGGAAAATATATAAGAAATACAAGTTATGGTGATACAAATGTTTCAGAAACTGCATATACAGATTCAGATTATTTACCAGATGTAATTCAACCAGTGATACCAGAAGGAACAACAGAGCCAGAGACTATTGGACAAATAAATGAAGAAGCAGAAAGAGCGACAGTAGAAAGTGCAGGAGGATTTTATATATCAAGATATGAAGCAGGCAAAGAAACAAGCGGAAATACAAATATATTAGTAAGTAAAAGTGGGGCGACAGTGTGGGTTGATCAAACACAAGAAGAATTTAAGGATATAGCTAAAAGATTTTCAAAAAATACAGAGCATGTAAAAAGTGCGTTATGTTCAGGAATACAATGGGATGTGACAATGGCATTTATAACAGCAAATGATGGTTCATATAGTGTAACAAAAGCTACTGAAGATTGGCATAATGGTTCATTACCAACAGTATCTGGAGCAAATCCAGAAGATAAAGCATGTAATATATATGATTTAGAAGGAAATCTTTGGGAATATGTAGCAGAAAAGAATTCTTACTATACAGGAATTCCAATCATTTTTAGGGGAGGAATTTACGATATTGCCGAGCCAGCATCTCATCGTGGTAGCGGCACTGGCAGTGGTGGCAGCCGTTCCTTCCGTTTTGTACTTTATGTAATTTAGAACTGAAGGTTAAAGTAGTGTTTTTAAAATTTAAAAATAAAGTAAATCTATGAACTGTTATAGAAAAATCTGTAGGATACCGTAAGGCAAACTACAGATTTTTAAAATGGTGTCTTAGGGAGCGAAGGTCCCAAAGGCACCGTCGGGCTCGGTAAGATGAATATATTAACTAATAGATTTATAAAAATCGTTTGATTTTACAAGAAGTGTCTCTAAATGGACAAAATGTCCAAAAAGAAACGTCCCTAATTGGACAATAATGTTATCTTTTTTCCTTCTTTTTTTATAATATTTTCGTTTTTTAAAAGTTTTATCTCTCTCATCATAGCACTTCTATCAACACTTAAGTAATCAGCTAAATCTGTAAGAGAAAAAGGAAGAGTAAAAGTTTTATTTAAAGCTTTTGTAGATAAAAGGTTAAAGTATCCAAGTAGTTTATCTCTAGTAGACCTTTTCGTTAAAAGTTCGATTCTCATATTTAAAGTGGTTACTTTATCTAGTATAAGCTCTGGTAAGTGTTCAGAAAGCTTTTCATGAAACTTACAATTAGGTTTACATTTATTATGTATGTCATTATATGAAAAGAATAAGACTTCACAGTTTTCTTTTGACTCTACTAATAATTCATTATTTGTAGTTATATCATAAAAAACTTCACCAAAAATATCGTGTTTAGAAAAATGGTCAATTATAGTTCTGTTACCATTTAAATCATATCTAACTAAATCAGCAGAGCCACTAATCAAAATGCAAAGTTGGTCTCTTTTTTGAATATATGATGTTATAACAACATTTTTATTAAATGATTTTATTTGAACTTTTTTACAAGATTGACTAAAATCTTGTATAAACTGTTCTATATCAAAGCTAACATACATAAATCTCATTCCTTTATAGGGCAAATTATAACATAAAAAAGTTGCAATTGCAACAAAAAGGCAAAAGAATATACATAAAAAATAGCAATAATAGAAATTTTTTTGTAACACTTCTGTAATACAAATGTAATATTTCTGCAAAATCTTACAACTAAGCAAAGTATAAAATTCGACAATTTATTTTGTTGTTTTTGCAACAGAAAAATATAATTTTAGATATATATAATAAGACCATAAATTACTTAAGGGGGAAATGTAAAATGAAGGTTATCAAAAGAGATGGTAGAGCTGTAGACTTTGATAGAGAGAAGATAAGAGTAGCTATATCAAAGGCAAATAATGAAGTAAAACAAAAGGAAAGAGCAACAAGAGATGATATTAAACAAATTATCGCATACATTGAAGATTTAGACAAAAAAAGAATTCTTGTAGAAGATATTCAAGATATTATTGAACAAAAATTAATGGAAATAGGTAAATATGAATTATCTAAAAGATATATCGTATATCGTTATACAAGAGCATTAGTTAGAAAACAAAATACAACAGATGAGTCAATATTAGGATTAATTAGAAACGAGAATAAAGAATTAGCAGAAGAAAATTCAAACAAAAATACAACACTTGCTTCAACTCAAAGAGATTACATAGCAGGAGAAGTTTCAAGAGATTTAACAAGAAGAATGTTATTACCTGAAAAAATTTCAAAAGCACATGATGAAGGAATTTTACATTTCCATGATGCGGATTATTTCATTCAACCAATATTTAATTGTTGCTTAATAAATATTGGAGACATGTTAGATAATGGTACAGTAATGAATGGAAAAATGATAGAAAGCCCAAAAAGTTTCCAAGTTGCGTGTACTGTAACAACACAAATAATAGCAGCTGTAGCAAGTAATCAATATGGTGGACAATCTGTAGATATGATTCATTTAGGAAAATATCTAAGAAAAAGCTATAATAAATTTAAAAATGAAATTGAAAGCAAATATAAAGGAAAAATAGCTGATGATATAATAGAAGACTTAGTAAACCAAAGATTAAAAGCTGAATTAAAAGCAGGAGTTCAGACAATACAATATCAAATAAATACATTAATGACAACAAACGGACAATCTCCATTTGTAACATTATTCTTACATTTAGAAAAAGATGACCCATATATAAAAGAAAATGCAATGATAATAGAAGAAATTTTAAGACAAAGATATGAAGGAATAAAAAATGAGGTAGGAGTTTATGTTACACCAGCTTTCCCAAAATTAGTATATGTTTTAGATGAATTTAATAATTTATCAGGTGGAGAATATGACTATTTAACAAAACTTGCTGTTAAATGTTCTGCAAAAAGAATGTATCCAGATTATATATCAGCAAAGAAAATGCGTGAAATTTATGAAGGAAACGTATTTAGCCCAATGGGTTGCAGAAGCTTTTTATCACCTTGGAAAGATGAAAATGGTAATTATAAATTTGAGGGAAGATTTAATCAAGGTGTTGTAAGTATTAACTTACCACAAATAGCAATTATAGCAAATGGTGATGAAGAAAAGTTCTGGAGTTTATTAAAAGAAAGACTTGAACTTTGTAAAGAAGCTTTAATGTGTAGACATTATGCATTACTAGGAACAGCTTCAGACATAAGTCCAATTCATTGGCAATATGGAGCAATAGCAAGACTAAAAAAAGGAGAAAAAATAGATAAATTATTATATGGTGGATATTCTACAATGTCTTTAGGATATATTGGAATATATGAAACAACAAAATTAATGAGAGGTGTATCACATACAACAAAAGAAGGTCATGACTTTGCAATTAAATTAATGAAAGAATTAAGAAAGACAGTAGATAGATGGAAAGAAGAAACAAATATTGGCTTTGCTTTATATGGTACTCCAGCAGAAAGTCTATGTTACAGATTTGCTAAGATTGATAAACAAAGATTTGGAACAATAAAAGATGTTACAGATAAAGGATATTATACAAATTCATACCATGTAGATGTAAGAGAAAAGATAGATGCATTTGAAAAACTAGAATTTGAAAGCGAATTCCAAAAAATATCTTCAGGAGGAGCTATTTCATATATAGAAATACCAAATATGCAAAAAAATATACCTGCATTAGAATCAGTAGTTAAATTTATTTATGATAATATCCAATATGCAGAATTTAATACAAAATCTGATTATTGTCATGTATGTGGATTTGATGGAGAAATAATTATAAATAAAGATAATGAATGGGAATGTCCAAACTGTGGAAATAAAGACCATAGTAAAATGACAGTAGTAAGAAGAACATGCGGTTACTTAGGAGAAAACTTCTGGAATGCAGGAAAGACAAAAGAAATTAAACAAAGAGTAATGCATTTATAAAATATAAATAAAGGACAAGTATAAAAATTACTTGTCCTTATTTAAAAATCTATCTGATAATTGTTTTCTACATAAATTTTCAAAAGTATCATCTAAAGGTTCTAAAACAATATTTTCATTATATTTTCTATCTAAACAATATTTTATAATATAATCAGAAACATCTGGGTTTTTAGAAAGAAGAGGACCATGTAAATATGTAGCAATAACATTTTCCCTAAAAAATCCCTCTTTAGTATCACCAAATTTGTTTCCATTACCATACAAAACATCTCCAAAGGGAGTTTCTATATCAAAAGTTTGACCACCATGGTTTTCAAAACCAATGACTTTAGTTTCTTTACCATTTAAATTACAATTTAAAACAATATTCCCAATACATCTTTTTTTTCTATCATTTAAGGCTTCTGTGTAATAATCAAATACATTTAAACCAGGTATAATATCACCTTCAGCATCTTTGTAGTATTTTCCAAATAATTGATAAGCTCCACAAATCAAAAGGAAAAATACGCCATTTTCTATTGCTTCTTTAATATTTTCTTTATAATTAACTAAATCTTTGGATAAAATACCTTGTTCTTGGTCAGCTCCTCCGCCTGCAAATATTAAATCATAATTACTAAAATTAGGAGCATCATTTCCAATTGAATATGGAGTTATATTTGCTTTAATACCACGTTTTTCTAATCTATATTTTAACACTTGAATATTTCCAAAATCACCATATAGCTCTAAAATATCAGGATAAAGATATAATATATTAAGTTCCTTCATAATTATTTCTCCTTGTTTATTTCTAAAATTTCTTTTCTTGTAGGTTGCAAAGAAGTATAATTTGCAATTACATATTTTTTAACATTTGTTTTATATAAATTTTTAACAGCTTCATGTAAATTTAAATAAGGCTCAATTTTGTTTGCATCAAAACCAGAAGTTTTAATTCTAATTGCTATATCATAAGCTCTTGTACCAGAAGTTATAATTCTAGATACATTATTTAAATTATCAAAATTAATATCCCATATCCAAGAAACATCAAAACCATCTGCTATATTATCATTTAAAACAAATAATAATTCTTTTTCGTCATCATCTTCATTTAAAATCCTAAGACTCACATTGCTTCCTGTAGGGTTTTTAGCTAAATTTATAATAGTTGGAACATTATTTACTTCTATTTCTTCTAATCTACCATTATCTAATTTGAATTTAGATAATGCTTCTTTTACAATATCTGTGTCAATATTATATAAGCTAACACAGGCAATAACAGCTGTAAAGTTATATATGTTATAAATACTGTTAAATTTAGTTTTATAAGTAATATTATCTACTTTAAAAGTTCTTTTCTTTAAATCAACATCAGTTGCTAACTTATAAATTTCATTATCTCCATAATTACAATTAGGACATTTGAATTTTCCTATATGAGAATATTGGTAATATTTATATTCAAGACGAGTATTACAAAATGGACAAAATTTTCCTTCTCCAGCTTCTTTTTGTTCTTTTGTTGCATATTCGTATTTTTCTACACTAAAATAATAAACATTTTCATTATTAGGATTAGCTAAACCTAGCCTTGAAACATTTGGGTCATCATTATTTAAAACAAGATTACCAGTATAAGTTTTTAAAAACTCATTAATTTTTAAAATAAGAGATTCAACTTCTCCATTTCTATCTAATTGGTCACGGAAGAAATCAAGTACTACTAAAGTGTCTAAAGGTAAATCTTTAAATACAACAGGAACATAACCTTCATCTACTTCTAAAACAATATAATCAGCTTTTATTTTACCAAATAAAGTACAATTTTTTAAGAAAGTAGATAATATACCAGTTTCCATATTATTACCTTCTGTATTGCTTACAACTTTTTTACCTGCTTGTTTTAATACATATCCAATGGCATTATTTGTCATGGTTTTTCCATTTGTTGCTGTTACTGCAATAATAGGGGCATTTATTTTAAAGTACTTAAATATTTTAGGATTCCACTTGTAAGCAATCTTTCCTAAAAAGTTACCTCCGTTTTTACCACATATTTTTAATCCTAAATGTAAGATTTTCATAATTAAAATAATAAAAAAGTTTTTCATAATTTTTCTCCAATAGTTATTTTTTTGCTAATTATATCATAAGAAAAAAATAAGGACAACCAAATTTGAGAATTTTGGGGACAGGTCTTTTTTGTCTCATTTTTTAATAATACTTTTTAAATAATTTCTGGTAAAATTTACACAAATTTTATAAAAACTATTGACATTATTACAAAATGAAAATATAATATTTATGAACGTGAAATCAATTTCATATATAAGGAGGAGAAAAAATGAAGAACAAGGGGGACAAATGTAATTTATCTGAACTACAAATTGGTCAAAAAGCAGTTGTAACAAAGCTTGATATATCTGATAAAGCTGTTAGAAGGCACTTGTTGGATATGGGAATGACAAGAGGAGTAGAAGTTAAAATAAAAAAGATTGCACCAATGGGAGACCCAATAGATGTAGAACTAAGAGGATATGAATTGGCAGTAAGGAAAGCAGATTTAAAAAACATAGAAGCGGAGGTAGTAGGATAAATGAAAATAGGATTAGTTGGTAATCAAAACAGTGGTAAAACAACATTATTCAATTGTTTAACTGGAATGAATGCCAAAATAGGTAACTGGCCTGGAGTTACAATAGAGAAAAAATCAGGAATGATAAAAGGAACAAATCATGAATTAATAGATTTACCAGGAATATATTCAATAAGTCCATATAGTATGGAAGAAGAAGTATCAAGAAATTTTATATTTAATGAAAAACCAGATGTAATTATAAATATAGTAGATGCTACTTCAATAGAAAGAAGTTTATATTTAACAACACAACTTATGGAACTAGATAGTAATGTAATAGTTGCATTAAATATGGCTGATATTTTAGAGAAAAAAGGGCTTAAAATAGATGACAAAAAATTATCAAATAAATTAGGAGTTCCTGTTGTTAGAATATCAGCATTAAAAGAAACAGGAATAGACGAATTAATAAAAGAAATAGAAAAGAAAACACCAAAAAAGAAAGTAAATGTTTTTGATGAAAATATAGAAAAAGCAGCAGAAGAAATTTCTAAAAAATTAAAACCTGATGTAATAGATAAACAATTCATATCTATTAACTTATTAGAAGATGATAATAGATTTACAGAATATAAAACAGATTCAATATCTAAAATCATAGAAGATGTAGAAAAAAACTATGACACAGATATGGAAGAAGAAATAGCAACACAAAGATATAAATTCATAGAAAAAGTAAAAAAAGAATGTGTTGTTAAAAGAATTATGCCAATTGGAATGACTGAAAAATTAGACAAAATATTTTTAAATAAATGGCTTGCTTTTCCAATATTTGTTGTAATTATGTTTTTAGTATATTATCTATCTGTTGGTGTAGTAGGAAGCTATACAGTTGATGCAGTAGGAGCAGCTTTTGATTATTTAGGAGAAGTAACTCAAGGAGCATTAGAAAGTATAGGAACTGCAGAGCCATTAGTTAGCTTAGTAGTAGATGGTATTATTGCAGGTGTAGGAGCAGTACTTGGATTTGTACCTCAATTAATTATATTATTCTTATGTATAGCATTACTTGAAACTACAGGATATATGTCAAGAGTCGCATTATTACTAGATAGAATATTTAGAAAAACAGGATTAAGTGGAAAAAGTTTAATACCATTTATAGTAGGTTCAGGATGTTCAGTACCTGGAATTATGAGTACTAGAATTATAGAAAATGAAGATGAAAGAACAATGACAACAATATTAACACCATTTATTCCATGTAGTGCTAAACTACCTATAATGGCATTATTTACAGGATATTTCTTTAAGGATAATGCAGGAATAGCATCAGCATCATTTTATTTTCTAGCAATAGCAATAATTATAGTATGTGCTCTTGTTATGAAAAAATTTATTTTTAAACATACATCAAGTACATTTATATCAGAATTACCTGATTATAAATTACCATCTGCAAAATATATTGCAAAAGAAGTTTGGGAAAAAGTAATAGCATTTATAAAAAGAGCAGGAACAATTATACTTTTATGTTCTATAATTATATGGTTCTTACTATCATTCTCATTTAATATGCAATATGGAGTTGATATAGAAGATAGTATGTTAGCACAAATAGGTGATAAGATATCATGGATATTTGAGCCAGTAGTAGGAACGAGAAGCTGGGGAGCAACAGTATCAGCAATTCAAGGATTAGTTGCAAAAGAACAAGTAGTATCTTCAATGGCTGTAATAAATGGATTAGCAGATGATGTAGAAGAAGGTTCAGAGATATTCTCAGCAGGAGGAAACTTCTCATTCTTTACACCAGCATCAGCATATGCATTTATGATATTTAACTTATTCTCAGCACCATGTTTTGGAGCAATAGGAGCGATGAGAAGAGAATTAGGAAGCAAAAGAAAATTACTTGGAGCAATTACTTTCCAAACGGTATTTGCTTGGGTATTAGCTGCAATAGTATATCAAGTAGGTAGTAGAATACAAAGTGGAGTGTTAAATCTTGCAAATATAGCTGTTATTGTAGTAATAGTTGCAGTGATAGCACTTGTAGTACATCAATTAAGAAGAAAAAATGGAGAATGTACGAGTTGCCCATATTGTGATTCTTGTGGGAAAGTACAAAATAAAAAATAATTAAATTATTCCTAACACAAAATAAAGAGTTCAAAAAGAACTCTTTATTTTTGGAATTACAATTATTTATTTAATAAATCATATATAGTGTCTATAACTAAATCAATCATTATATTATAATCTAATTCATTATGTTTATGATAAACAATTTCATGACATAAATCATCAATTAAATTTATTGAAATATGAACTCTTTCATCAAGATTAGTTTCATTAAAACCATTTTTTATTAAAATATTAGAAATAGTTTTAGTTGTATACATCTCACGTTCTCTATAAAATTCAGCTATTTCTTTATCAGAATGAGTCATACTCATTATTTCTTCATGAGCAACTTGAGAAAGTTTGTGATTTTCAATAAATTTGTTTATTACTTCTCTTAATACAGTTTTTAAATTATCAGGTGAAACCTCTGTTGGAAAAGATTTAGCAACAGGATAAATTATATCTCCTGCATAAAGTCTAATTCCTTCTAATAGAATATCATGTTTATCTTTAAAATACTGATATACAATACCTGTAGAAACGCCAGCTGCTTTTGCTATTTCTGCAGTATTAGTATTGTAATAACCTTTTTGACAAATAAGGTCAAATCCAGATTTAATTATTTTTTGTTTTTTCTCTATAGAACGTTTTTGAATAGGTTCTCTTATACTATTTGTACTCATTAATTATCACCTCAAAAACAACTTAATTATGAAGTTATTATAACCTTTAAATTAAAAAAAGTCAAGAAATGCAGTAAACATAATCCAGAAACAGACGAATTTCTAAAATAAAAAATATAAATAAAATTGTTATTTTGTTATTAATATAGTATAATCTTTAAGGAAGGAGTAGCTATGGAATATATAAATGAAGAAAAAATAAATAAGATTAAATTAGAAAATAGTAATTTTTATGTTGTAATTGATTTTGATAAAACAATAACTTCATATGAAAGTGAAGATTCATGGGATGTTACAGGAAGGGCAGCCAATAATATTAATTGTGATAAGGAAATAGAAAGTTTATATAAAAAATATAGACCAATAGAACTTGATTATACCATTTCAATAGAAGAAAAAAATACTCAGATGCAAAAATGGTATAATGAATGTATGGGAGTTTATTATAAATATAAATTAAATAAAGATTTATTAAAAAAAGCATTACTTGAAAGTAGAATAAAATTTAGAAAAGGGGCAAAGGAGTTTTTAGAATATCTAGAAAAAAATAATATCCCAACTGTTGTTTTATCAGCAGGGATTGGTAATGTAATAGAAGAATTTTTAAAATTTACTGATTGTTATTTTAAAAATATAATTATAATTAGTAATTTTATAGATTTTGATGAAAATAATCTTATGAAAAAATTTGATAAAACAATGATTCATACAATGAATAAAAAATTAGAAGGTAATTTATCAAAAGAAATAGAAAGTAAAATAAATAAATTACCATATGGAATTTTATTTGGAGATTTAGTAGAAGATACTAATATGATAGATAGAAACAAAGCTGATAATGTGATTAGAATAGGTTTTTTAAACGAAAGCCATAAAAATTTTGAAGTATATAAAAAATTCTTTGATATTGTTCTAACAAATGAAGAAGCAAATTTTAATAAAGCAAGAAAAATTATAAGAATATAAGAAGAGACATTTTATCTCTTCTTATTTAAGGTTCTTCTATTAAATCTTTCCAGTATTTTTTTGGCATAAATTGCATTTGACATCTTGGGTTTGTTCTTTCTCTAATTGAAATAGTTTTAAAAAACAATTTCCAAAGTTCTTGATATGCTTGTTCTTCATTTGTTACAGAAGGTATTTTTATATCTTTACTTTTTATTATTCTATATTCTTTACCATTATAAACGAAACAAAGTTCTCTATTTTTATCATGTATTATAAAGTTCATTGTAGGAAGTCTTCTAATAAAGTGCTGTCCGAAGTGGTTCAATTATATTGTTGTCTGGATTAATAGAAGCATAACATAAATTTTCTCCTATTTCTTGAAATCTAAGCAAACCTTTTAATTTATGGCATTCTGCCATTGCTCTTTTTCTTAAACTAATTACTTTAAATACATAGGAAATTGTAATTTTATTATTTATTTCAGGGCCTGTATCAAACCCATTACACAAATATTTTAATATATTTATTTCTTTATCTTTATCATCTGATAAAAATGCATAATAACTATTACGCAAAGCATCTGAACAAATTACTTTAGGTATAGCATCAAAAATTCTTGTTGATTTATCATAATCAGTTTTAACGTAATTTGTTTTATCTAAAAAATTTTCTATATATTTATCTTGTGAAACTATCTTTTGTGGTAATGTTTTTTCTACATAACTATTAAAAACAATTGTTAAAAGCCCTTCAAAACTTCCATCATAAATATATGTTTTATTTATAAGTTTCCAGTTAGGCATTTTATTTTATCCTCCTTTGTAGGTTGTAATTTATCAAAAAGTGATAATTGTTCAAAATCAGGTTTATTTAGAGTATTTCTTTCTTGATATACAAGGTTTGTTTCAATAAAGTTTTCATTAAATTTATATACTTTATCATAATATTTTCCTTTACATGTAATAAAATATTTTGCTCTTTTTAAAACAATACCTAATTTTTTCAATGAATCAAAATTAAGCTCAAAATTTCTTCTTGCTTTTATTATTTTTTTTGCGGAAATAACACCAATTCCAGGTACTCTGATTAATGTAAAATAATTAGCTTTATTTATTTCTACAGGGAATTTATCTAAGTTTCTTAAAGCCCATTCACATTTTGGGTCTAGTACATTATTAAAATTAGGATGGGCTTCACTTAAAAGCTCTTCTGCTTTAAATCCATAAAACCTAAGTAGCCAATCTGCTTGGTATAGTCTATTTTCACGAAGTAGAGGAGGAGACTCTAAAGCAGGTAAGTTTTTATCATTATTTACACTTATATATGCTGAATAATAGACTCTTTTTAAACTTAGTTTTTTATATAAACTTTCAGATAATTTTAATATTTTTAAATCAGATTCAGGTGTTGCACCTATTATTAATTGAGTTGTTTGACCTGCAGGAACAAAACTTTCTTTTCTTTTTTCTAATTTATTTATTTTTAATTTATTTGAAACATAACTCATTGGTGTTAAAATTCCTGCTTTTTCTTTTTGTGGTGCTAGCAGTTTTAAACTATCGTTTGAAGGAAGTTCTATATTAATACTCATTCTATCTACCATAGAACCTAATTTATCAATTAGTTCCTTACTGCAACCTGGTATTGTTTTACAATGGATATATCCATTAAAATTATATTCGTTTCTAAGTATATTTATTGTATTTATTAAAAGTTCCATTGTATAATCTGGAGATTTTATTACTGCTGAACTTAAAAACAGACCTTCTATATAATTTCTTTTATAGAAATTAATTGTTAAATCTGCAACTTCACGGGGTGTGAATGTTGCTCTTTTAACATTATTACTACATCTATTTATACAATATTTACAGTCATAAATGCAAGCATTTGTAAATAAAATTTTTAATAATGAAATACATCTTCCGTCAGCTCCCCAACTATGGCATATTCCAGATACATTACCATTACCAATGCCAGATGAAGTGTTTTTTCTATTACTTCCACTTGAACTACATGATGCATCATATTTGGCTGAATCTGATAATATCTTTAGTTTTTCAAATATATCCAATAAAATCATCTCCAAATAAATGTTTGCATTTATTATAACATAAGAAAATAAAAAGTCAAACATTTATTTGTATTTTTTATATCTGTAAACAAAATGTAATATATTTGTAATTGTATTGATAAAAAATATAATATATAATATAACCATTGAAAAATGATATAAGTAAAGTAAAAAGGTGGGTAAAAGTAGAAATGATAAACGAAAGAATAAAAATGGCTGAAATCCTTGCGGGAGTACACACACACACACACACACACACAAGTAGTTTATTAATAAATAATAATAGAATAAATATAGATAAAAAAGATAGTAATAAAGCCTAAATTTTAGGTTTTTATTGCTGTCTTTTTTGCGTTTTTAAATAGTTTTTAATGTTAAAAAATATAAATAAAAAGAAAATGAAGGAGGAAGAAGAATGAAAAAGCACAAGAAAAAAATATTAGGAAAGGAAAAAGGAATTACTCTTATTGCTTTAGTTATTACAATAATAGTTTTACTAATTCTAGCAGGTGTATCAATTGCAATGTTAACAGGTGACAATGGAATACTAACTCAAGCACAAAATTCTAAAAAAGAGACAGAAAGAGCAAATATAATTGAGCAAGTAAGATTAGACATATTAGAAAAACAAACAGAAAAGGAAGGCGAAAATATAACATCAGGAGAATTAGAGGAAATACTAAAAAAATATTTTTCAAATGAAGAGCAGAATTTAAAAGATATAATAGCAGGAACATCAACAGATAAATTAATATCAAAAGAAGATGAGACAATAAAAATAGATTTATCAGAAATATATAATGGAGATATAACAGATGGAACAACTCCAACACCACCAGAAACAGGACCTTCAAAAGATGAAAACGGATATTTTGAGGAGACAAGTACAATAGATGGAAGTGAGCCTAGTGCAAATAATCCAACAATACCAGAAGGATTTAAGCCAATAGAAACAGAGACATCAAGTTGGGAAGATGTAGAAGCAAATGTAAATAATGGATTAGTAATTCAAGATAAAGTAGGAAATGAATTTGTATGGATACCAGTAGCAACAGCAGTATCATCTTCAGAAGCAGAAGGAACAACAAATAAAGCAATGGCGATAGAAAAAGATGGAAATTATAGAGGGTTATTATATGATTTTGATGCAAGTGGCTCAGAAGTAAGAAGTGGTTGTACAACAACTACAAGTAGTAATAGAGAGCCAGCATTTCTAACAGATTCAACATATGGTGATAATTCTACATCAAATGCTGATGCAGAAGGACAAAAGATAGTAACAGAAACAGGATTGCAAAATGAATATAATAATATGATAGAAAGTGTAAAAATATATCATGGATTTTATGTAGGAAGATATGAGCTGGGATTAGATGGAAGTAATAATCCAACAAGTAGAAAAGCGAAAGAAGGAGAAGTGACAACAGCTGATGCAACTAATTCAAATACAAAAAAATGGTATGGATTATATAGTAAAAGTAAAGAATATGCAAAAGAGAGTGATAATAAATCAACAGTAAGTAGTATGATATGGGGAAGTCAATATGATGCAATGTTAAATTGGATGCAAGCAAATGGAGAAATAGTAAATCAAAATAATAGTTTGAAAACTAACAAGAGTTATAATACTGGTTCAGAAGCAAATGACCTTATAAAAAATGTGTTCGATTTATATGGGTGTCATTATGAGTGGACATTAGAGGCTGACGACAGCCTTTACAGAGTTATTCGTGGTGGTATTTCAGGCTACCACAATGTTCCTAGCCTTAGGGACGACGGCGCTCCGACCGCTAGCAGCAGCTACGGTTCTACTCGCCTCACTTTATATGTAGCACTGGACACTGAATAGGAAAATCTGAAGAATTAAAGTGTTAAAAAGATTATGTAAATTTATTTTAAGAAGGTATCGCTAAGAGTGTATAATATAGTGTGTAAACTTGCTAACTAAAGTCAATACTTTTTTTAAAATTTTTTAGAAAAATTTTTACGCAT
>CALXAD010000027.1 GCA_944386195.1 uncultured Clostridia bacterium | reverse complement strand
ATTGTCCTGCATTTCATTTATATTGTCCTGCATTTCATTTATATTGTCCTGCATTTCATTTATATTGTCCTGCATTTCATTTATATTGTCCTGCATTTTATTCATATTGCCTTCTATTTCTTTCACGTTGCTCTTTAATTCTTTCACATCATTTTTTACGTTTTTTACATCATTAAATATATTTATTAATAATTCGTCTCTTTCTCTATCTGTCATAAACTTCCTCCTTTCATATAAAAATTGCTATTTCATTTCTTTTATAATCAAATGCATTATTATTATACTTATTCATATAAATTGTGTCAATGGATAAATACATCAAAAAAATAATAAATCCTAGCTAAATCTCATTTTAACTAGAATTTATTCATAAAATCTCACTTTTTTAACTAGACATATTTTTCAACAACAATTACTGTCCTTCCGCTTCTAGTTGTCCCATCAAACTCTTTTATAACAAATCTTCCTTTACCTCTAATTGTAATAATATCATTTAACTTTATTTGTTTAGAAAGTTTAGTTTCGTTTTGCCCATTTATAAAAACTCTTTCTTGAGCAATTATCTGTGCAGCTTTACTCCTAGAAGTTTTAGCTAAATCAGATACAATATTATCTAATCTTAATGATGGTACAATTATTTTTACATTTTCTATTCTTATTTCTTTTTTTCTTAAATCTTTTAATTCTATTATCTCTACTTTACTATTTTCAAATCTTGTAAGTGATGGTAATTCTTTTTTCAAAATTTCAGCAAAATCTTCCATAACTAAAATATCAGCACCTTCATTTGTAACCAAAATATCTCCAACCTTTTCTCTTTTTAATCCTAATTTTACTATTCCACCTAAATAATTTCTATGAGAATATTTCCCTTGTTCTTCTTCTGTTAAATTTACTCTAACTGCTTTTAATATTTTAGAATAATTCTTTTCTAACATTCTATCATCATATTTTTCCGGATATACAATTAGTACTTTTCTTTCTGCATCTTCATATCCTCCATATAATTTGTAATTTTCAAACTTAATTTTCTTTAAGAATCCTTCTACTAATGATATTTGATACATATCTAAGAAATCAGTATATTCTATTTTATCTCTACTTTTCATAAATTCTATTTTATCTAAAACTTGTGATAAACACATTTTATCTTCCTGTTTTCTATAGTCTTTTAATAAATCTTGTTTATTCATTTATTTTTATCTCCTTTTTTCTTTTTATTTCTCATATTTATTATATCTTCATAAATTGATTTACTATCTTGATGGTAAATTTTTTCTATTTGGCTTACCTCTCCATGTTTTATAAATTCATCTGGATATGCATATGATTTTATTTCTACTTCTTTTAATTTTTCATTCACTATTAACTCTTTTATAGCTGTTCCTAGCCCATTTATTATTGTTCCATCTTCTATTGTTATTACAAATTTAGTTTTATTTATTGAACTTTTTATTGTTTCTTTATCTAATGGCTTTAAAAATCTTGTATTTATTACTTCTGCACTTATTTTATTTTTTTCAAGCATATTAGAAATTTCCATAGCTCTTGCTACTGTTTTTCCTATTGCTATTATACTTATATCTTTTCCTTCTTTTAAAATCTCTACTTTTCCTAATTTTATTTTATCATGTTTTTTAAAACTTATTTTGGCATCTTCTCCTCCTCTTGGATATCTTATTACAACTGGTCTTTTTAAGTTTACTGCACTTTCTATCATATCTTCGAATTCTTTAAAATCTTTTGGTGCCATAATTGTGATATTCGGAACTAATCTAAAAAATGCCATATCTAAAGTTCCTTGATGTGTCTCTCCGGTCTTGACCTACTATTCCTGCTCTATCTACACACATAATAACTGGTAATTTTTGAATTGCCACATCATGTATTACTTGGTCATATGCTCTTTGATAAAATGATGAATATATCGGAACAAATGGAATTAATCCTTCTTTTGCCATACCTGCTGCTAGTGCTATTGCATGCTGTTCAGCAATTCCTACATCAAAAAATCTATTAGGAAATTCTTTTTGAAAATCTTTTAACCCTGTTCCGTCTTTCATTGCTGCTGTAATTGCAACAATATTTTTATTTTTTCTAGCTAGTTTTACCAATTTTTCGCCAAATACTTTTGAATAATCTTTCTTTTTTTCTTTTTTTGTTTTTCCTGTTTCTATATCAAATGGACCTGTTGAATGATATTTATCAGGATTTTCTTCTGCTATTTTATATCCTTTTCCCTTTTTGGTTAATACATGTATTAATACTGGACCATCTAATTCTTTACTAATTTTTAACATTCTTTCTAACTCCGCTATATTATGTCCATCTACTGGTCCTAAATATCTAAATCCAATATCTTCAAAATACATTTTAGGAATTATTAATTGTTTTATACTTCTTTTTATTCTTTGCACACATTTTACAAATGGTTTTCCTACTACTGGAATTTTATTTATAATTCTTTTTATGAAACCATTTGACTTAGTATATGTTCTTTTTGTTCTTAATTTACTTAAAAACAAACTCATTCCACCAATATTTTTTGATATACTCATTTCATTATCATTTAATATAACTGTCATTCTTGTTCCACTATATCCTGCGTCATTTAATGCTTCTTGTGCCATTCCCCCGAGTTAATGCTCCATCTCCTATTACTGCAATTACTGAATTATTTTTTCCTTCTATATCTCTTGCTCTTGCCATTCCCAATGCTACAGATATTGATGTACTACTATGACCTGTATTAAAACAATCAGCATCTGATTCATTTGTTTTTGGAAATCCTGCTATTCCATTTAATTTTCTTAATGTTTTTAATTTTTCTTTTCTTCCTGTAATTATTTTATGTACATAACTTTGATGTCCTACATCCCATATTATTTTATCTTCTGGAACATTAAACACACTATGGATTGCTATTGTTAGTTCTACTACTCCCAAATTTGAAGCTAAATGTCCTCCATTTTCAGATACTATTTCTAGTATATATTTTCTTATTTCATCTGCTAATATTTTTTTATCTTCTATATTTAATTTTTTTAAATCTTCTGGTGAATTTATTTTTTCTAACATTTTTCTCCCCTACTTTTTATTTTTAGCCTTCTTATTATATCATTATTGTCAATATTAGAAAACAAAAAGAAATAGGAGCTTAACTCCTACTTCCTTATTTTTCTACAATAACTTTACCATCTTTTACGCCAATCTTATTTACTTTGTTTTTCTTTAGGTTTCCATCTAATATTTCTTCTGCCAATCTATCTTCTAAAACACTTTGTATAGTTCTTCTTAAAGGTCTTGCACCAAAGTTTTTATCAATTCCTTTACTTGCTATTAATTCTTTTACTTCTGGTTCTAATTCTATTTTTATTTTTTGAGCAGCTAACCTATCTATTACTTCTTTTAACATTATATCAATAATTTTTCCTATTTCATTATCAGTTAATTTATGGAATACAATTATTTCATCAATACGGTTAATAAATTCTGGTCTTAACTCTTTCTTTAATGCTTCCATAACTTCTTTTTTAGTTTCTTCATAATCTTTGGTTTCTGCTTCTTCTTTTCCTTTATCTCCATTTTCAGTTTTTATAAATCCTAATGTCTTTTTATCTGTTATTAATCTAGCACCAATATTAGAAGTCATAATTATTACCGTATTTTTAAAGTTTACTGTTCTTCCTTGTGCATCTGTTAATCTTCCATCTTCTAGTATTTGAAGTAACATATTCATAACATCTGGATGTGCTTTTTCAATTTCATCAAATAGAATTACAGAATATGGTTTTCTTCTTATTTTTTCTGTTAATTGTCCTCCCTCGTCAAAACCTACATATCCTGGAGGTGAACCAATAAGTTTTGAAACAGAATGTGGTTCCATATATTCAGACATATCAATTCTTACCATTGCATTTTCATCACCAAATAATGCTTCTGCAAGTGCTTTTGATAATTCTGTTTTACCAACACCTGTTGGTCCTAAGAATAAGAATGAACCAATTGGTCTTTTTGGGTCTTTTAAACCAACTCTTCCTCTACGAATTGCTTTTGCTACTGCTTCTACTGCTTCATCTTGACCTATTACTCTTTCATGTAAAGTTTTTTCTAGATTTTTTAATCTTTCATTTTCATCTTCAGTAATCTTCTTTGCTGGAATTCCTGTCCAACTAGCGATTACTTCTGCAATATTTTCTTCTGTTATATTTATAACAGATTTATTATTTTTATTTTGCCATTTCTTTTGTTCTTTTTCATATTTTTCTTTTAATTCTTTTTGCTTATCTCTTAAAGACGCTGCTTTTTCAAATTTTTGACTACGAACTGCTTCTTCCTTATCATTTTCAACTTCTTCTATTTCTTCTTGTAATTTCTTCAAGCTATCTGGTTCTGTATAAGATTTTAATTTAGCTCGTGATGCAGCCTCATCAATTAAGTCAATTGCCTTATCTGGCAAAAATCTATCATTTATATATCTTACTGACATTTTAACTGCTGCTTCTATTGCTTCATCTGTTATTTTTACACCATGATGTGCTTCATATTTATCTCGCAATCCTTTTAATATTTTAACAGTATCTTTTTCACTTGGTTCATTTACAATTACTGGGCTAAATCTTCTTTCTAGTGCTGCATCTTTTTCTATATATTTTCTATATTCATTTAATGTTGTTGCTCCTATTAATTGTATTTCCCCTCTTGCAAGTAATGGTTTTAGTATATTTGCTGCATCGATTGCACCTTCAGCTGCTCCTGCTCCTACTATAGTGTGAATTTCATCTATGAATAAAATTACATCTCCTGCCTTTTTTACTTCATCTAATGCTTTTTTTATTCTTTCCTCAAAGTCACCTCTATATTTACTTCCTGCAACCATTCCTGATATATCCATAGTTACAACTCTTTTATTTTTTAATATTTCTGGTACATCACCTGAAACTATTTTTTCAGCTAAACCTTCAACTGCTGCTGTTTTACCAACACCTGGTTCTCCTATTAAGCAAGGATTATTTTTAGTTCTTCTAGATAGTATTTGAATAACTCTTTCTATCTCTTCTTTTCTTCCTATAATTGGGTCAAGCTTTCCTTCTTCTGCTTTCTTAGTTAAGTCTTCACCAAATTGATTAAGTGTTGGTGTTTGATTATAACTTCCCTTTTTTCCTCCTTTTCCATTATCAGAATCAGGTGCATAATCTTCGCCTTCATTAATTACCTTAATAATTTCATTATATAATCTTGGAATATTTATATTTAATTCTAATAATATTCTTGCTGCAATACTATCAGCTTCTCTTAATATTCCTATTAAAAGATGTTCTGTTCCTATATAGTTATATCCTAATTTTCTAGCTTCTATAAAACTTGTTTCTATTACTCTTTTACTTCTTGGAGTAAATCCCATTGTTTCTGTAATAGGTGCTTCATTTCCAACAAGTTCAACTATTTTATCTATTACCATATCTGGCTCTATTCCTTGATTTGATAAAACTTTTGCTGCTACTCCACTTCCTTCTTTTACCAAACCATATAAAATATGTTCTGTTCCTATATAATTATGTCCTAATTCAATTGCTAGTTCATTTGCTAAATCAATTGCTTTCTTTGCTCTATTTGTAAAACTGTATGTCATAAAAATCAACTCCTTTCATATCCAGTGTCCAATTGGGGACGTTTCATTTTGGACAAAATGTCCAATCTGGGACACTTCCTTGTATAAATCTGTCCCTAAATGGACAAAATGTCCAAAAAGAAACGTCCCCAACTGCCCCAACTGTTCAACTACCCTATTTTTCTTTTATTATTTGTTTTATTATTTCTGCTCTTTTTATTTCTTGTTCTACTTTGCTACATTTTTCTCCTAAATATTTTTGTAAGTTTGCTGGTTTTGTATATAAGTATAATTTTTGAACTTTTAAGTCTGTTAAATCATCTAGTAATCCTAAATCTGTTCCCAATTTTATATTTGTTAATAATTCTTTTGCTTCATCATATGAAATTTTTCTACAATGCATTAAAATCCCATAACTTCTTCCTATTATATCCTCTAATTCTATTTCTTCTTTTGTTAACATTTTTCTTGCTAATCTTTCTTGTTCTATTAATTTTTTAGTTATTACTTTTATATTTTCTATTATCTCTTTTTCTGTAATTCCTAATGTCTGCTTGTTAGATATTTGATAAATATATCCCTTATTTTTAGATGTTTTTCCATATTCTCCTGATATTTCTACATTGAAATTACGTATTGTATCTAACATTTTTCCTAAATTTCCTGTTTTAGTAAGTGCTGGTAATGTTACCATTACAGATGCTTTTAGACCTGTTCCTAAATCGTTTAAACTACTTGTTAAATATCCATATTTTTTATTTACACTATACCCTAGTAGATTTCCTATCTTTTCTTCTACTTCTATTGCTAAATTTAATGTATTTTCTAATTCTAATCCAGGACTAAATACTTGTATACTTAAATTATTTTCTCCGCCTATCATTATACATATGTTTTCTTCATCATTTATTAATATACTTCCTGTTTGGCCTCTTTTTGCTAAAAATGTTGGACTTATTAAATTTTTTTCTACTAAACTTGTTTTAGTTATATTATCCATATCTTTTAGTTTTAAAAATTTCAATCCATATCCAATTCCATACAAGTTTTCTTCTATTTTTTCTTCTAGTTCTTCTAATTCAGATTCTTTTAATTTGAAATTAAAGTTATTTATATTTCTTACAAATCTTATCCTTGTGCTTTTTACAACATCTGAATCTTCTCTATTTTCTAAATACCAATTCATTAATTTTTCACTTCCTTACTCTTTTTCCTTTATTTTTCAAGTTTCTTTATTTCATCTCTTATTTTTGCTGCATCTTCATATCTTTCTTCTTTAACTGCTTGTTTTAAGTCTTCTTGTAATTTTTCTATTTTTCCTTTTGTTTCATCTTTTTTATTATTTTCTTCGTCATTTTTTACTTCTTTATTTTCTTTTACTTGTGTCTTATTTTTACTATCAATTTTGCTATCTATTTCTTTTGCTAATCTTCCTACATGTCTGTTAGAACCCTGTATTTTCTTTATTATTGGGTCTAATTTATCTTGGAATGTATCATAACAATCTTTGCATCCTAATGTACCAGTATTTAGAATATCATCAAATGTTGAACCACATGTATCACACCTAATTGTTTTTATTTGATTTAACATTGGCATAAATTCTGGTTCCATAAAGTCATCTAAGAATCCTCCTAAAAAGCTAGATAAATCAATTGGCATACTAAAGTCCATTTGTCCTATTCCTAATTTTCTACTACACTCCTCACATAAATTTAATTCTCTTATTTGTCCATTGATATTTTCTTGATATCTAACATTTGCCTCTCTTTTTCCACAGTTATCACATAACATAATAATCTCCTCCTTTTTATATTATATATTTAATAACATGTTTTTAAATATTCTTGCTCTTACTTCATCTTTTATATCTTTTGTTAGTTTTAATACATTATCACTTGTTGCTACTTTTAATAATTTTGCTTCTTTTGTATCTATTATATTATAAGATAGAAAGTCACTTATCAAAATATCTACATCATTTGAGGTTAGTTTATTTCCTATATTATTTATAATATGCATTATATAATCTTCTTTATCATTTTTTACTTTTTTTATTGTAATATGACCTCCACCACCTCTTCTACTTTCTACATAATATCCTTGTGATGGTTTAAATCTTGTTGATATTACATAATTTATTTGTGATGGTACACAATTAAAATGTTCTGCAAGTTCATTTCTTTGTATTTCTATTGCATCACTCCCATCATCAAATAAATCTTTTATGAATTCCTCTATTACATCTGATATTCTCATTTACAATCCCCCTTTGTTGACTTTGACTTTCTTTGACCTATGATGTAATTATACGCTCTTTTTGTTTTTTTGCAAATATAGTTTTTGACTTTCTTTGACCTTTAAAGTCATTTTTCTACTGATTTTATTATATTATCTCTTTTTTTCTAACTTTTTCTCATTATTTTTCATTTTTTCTCTCTTTTTTATCTTTCCTTGTTATATTTTGTAATCTTTTTGCTTTTTCTTTTTGCTCTGGAAGTGGTATCCATGCAAAATAAGATGATACAAATTCTCCATATTTTGTACTATCTTCCCCTACTTCTGGTGCATCTCTTCTTGCAACCTTTTGATTTTCTTTATTTTCTTCTATTTTATCACTCATAATTAAAACACCTCTTTTTAATTATGTCCTTTTTTTCTAATTTAATACTTATATACTTTATTTATTTTTAATTTAATTTTATATTAATATATTCATTTTTATCTGTTTTATCCAAATGTTTGATTTTATTTACATATAAATAGTATAATAATACTATGCAACTATTCATATTGAATGAAGGAATTATGACTACCGAGTTTCTTGAAAGCTATGTGAAGGCCTATAATCAAGCACTTAAAAATGTTCAACTTTTGAAGGAAGAGCTTTATTCTTTCTTCAAGCCTATTTTAGAGCCTGTTAATATAGAAACAGAGCTCTAGCACTTCACTTAACTTATGTAAAAATTTTCAAAACGAGTGCTTGTATTTTGGTTTTGATGTCTCTTCTCTCCAATTCAAATCCAAAGTTCCTGGAATTCAGGATTGGATTTAACAGCAGATTGCTAAAAAACACTAATTTTGCTAAAGTATAAAGCGTAGTGAAAATAAAATCACTACGCTTTACGTTTTACATATTGAGACAAAAAAGCTCCGTCCCCAAATGTCTCAGAAATCATGACAAAAACACCTATTTTTAAGCAAATTTAACCATACATATTTTCTTTTTAAGAAAAATATGTTATAATAATAATAGTTGGTAATAAAAGGAGGATTTCTTATGTGGTATATATGGCTTATATTAGCAGGAGTATTTTTAATTGGTGAAGTAATGACTGCAGGATTTCTAATCTTCTGGTTATCAGTAGGTTCACTAATTGCAATGATTGTTAGCTTTTTTACAGATAGTATAATAATCCAAACTAGCATATTTGTAATATCTTCTGTAATATTAATATTTGCTACAAAGCCATTTGTAAAAAAATTTGCTAAAGTAGAAACTGTTTTAACAAACGCAAAATCAATTGTAGGAAAAAAAGGAATTGTAACTGTTGATATAGATTCTATAAAATCAACTGGTCAAGTTAAAATAGATGGCGAAATTTGGTCTGCTATTGGAGAAAATGAAACTGATATTCCTAAAGGAACAGAAATTGAAGTTCTAGAAATTAAAGGTGTAAAAGTTATAGTTAGACCAATAAAACAATTAAGTTCTAAATATTAAAAACATATAAAATAAATAAAAGGAGGAAAATATTATGTGGTTTTTAATAGTTTTATTAATTATCGTTTTAATTATTGCAGCAATGTCAATTAAAATTGTTAAACAATCTGAGGTATACATTATAGAAAGATTAGGTAAATTTTATAAAGTAGCCGATGCTGGTCTTACAATTATAGTACCTTTCTTCGACCATGTTAGAAGTGTTGTAAGTTTAAAACAACAAACAATGGATATTCCACCTCAAGATGTTATTACTAAAGATAATGTTACAATTACAATAGATACAGTTGTATTCTACCAAATAACAGACCCTGCAAAAGCAGTTTATGAAATTCAAAGTTTGAAAAAAGGTATAGAATACTTAGCAATTACAACTATTCGTGATATCATTGGTAAAATGACTTTAGACGAAACATTTAGTTCTAGAGATGGTATCAATACACAATTAAGAGTTGTACTTGATGAAGCAACTGATAGATGGGGATGTAAAATAGATAGAGTTGAAATTAAAGATATTACACCTCCACCAGATGTAAAAGATGCAATGGAAAAAGAAATGAACGCAGAAAGAAATAAAAGAGCTATGATTCTAGAATCTGAAGCTCAAAGACAATCTGCTATCACTATTGCAGAAGGTAAGAAACAAGCTGCTATCTTAGAAGCTGAAGCTGATAAAGAAGCAAAAATTAGAAGGGCTGCCGGTGAAGCTCAAGCTATTCGTGAAGTTGCAGAAGCTAAAGCTAAAGAAATTCAAATGGTTTATGATTCAATTAAAAAGGCTAACCCTGATGACAAATTAGTTCAATTAAAATCTTTAGAAGCATTAGAACAAGTTGCTAAAGGTGAAGCAAATAAAATATTTATTCCATTTGAAGCAACAGGTGCTTTAAGTTCTTTAGGAGCTATGGCAGAAGCTGTAAAAGATACTAAAAAAGAAACACCTAAAAAAACAGATAATACACCCAAAGAATAAAAAATATAAAAAGTCCCATTTCATTTAAGAAATGGGATTCTTTATATTTTTCGCTTTTAATTTAGTAAAATTAATTTTTCTTTATTTTTCTTCTTGTAGTAACCAATCTATTACATTTTTATGGATAATTCCATTCTGAGAAAAATCATGTTTATCCATTGTTAAAACATATTTAGGATAATTATCTTGAATTTCTTTATAAACTCCAAATTCTCTATCAATAACCGAATCATCTGCTAAGATATATGAAACCTGAATATATATTTTTTCTTTAAATCTAATTGCTATAAAATCTACCTCTCCTTTTTCTAGATTTCCTACTTTTACATCATACCCTCGAGATATTAATTCATTGTACACAATATTTTCTAGATATTCACCTAATTGTTGTCTTTTTCCTATATTTTTTACTTGACCTATTCCTAAATCTGTCAAATAGTATTTATATTTTCCACTTAATATTCTTTTTCCTCTTATGTCATACCTATCTGCTTTATTTATTAGCATAGCTTTTGTCATATATTCTAAATAATTGTACAATGTCACTTTAGATACTTCTCTATTATCTTTATTAGCAAAATATTTTGATAAACTTTCAGCTGAAAAATTTTGAGAAGGTGTTGTAACTATATATTCAACTATTCTATTAAATAAATCTATATCCTTTATTCCAAATCTTGCAATAATATCTTTTAATACAATAGAATCATATACGTCAGATAAATATGTTCTGGTTTGCATTTCATCTGTTAAAACGAATCTTTGTGGCATTCCTCCCCAAGTTATATAATCCTCAAAAGCATCTTCAATATCATTTCTTTCATTCAAATTTTTCAATTTGCACACTTCACTAAATGTAAGTGGATATAGTTTAAAACTTACATATCTTCCTGCTAAATGTGTAGCTAATTCTCCGGATAATAAATCACTATTAGAACCTGTGATAAAAATAGATACATTTTTAGATGCTTTAAAAGAATTTATTGCTTTTTCCCAATCTTTGATATTTTGAATTTCATCAAAAAACAAATAATATTTATTTTCATTAATTATCTTTTCTTTAATATAGTTATGCAAGTCAATATCATCTTTTATAAAATTATAATCCTCATTTTCAAAATTTATATATATAATTTGACTTTCTGGAATTCCTTTTTCTTTTAATTCATCTATTATTTGCAATAATAAAACCGATTTTCCACATCTTCTAATTCCCATTATAACCTTAATTAAATCTTGGTCATAAAATGGTCGTATTTTAGTTAAATATCTTTCACGAATAATCATACTAATCCCTCTTTTCTTTTTTAGTATATCACTATTAAAAGTTTTTGTCAATTATTTTGTTCATTGTGCTAAACTTTTTTACTGTTTTTTTGCTTTTTGTTCAGTATAATTTTTTTATCTAATTATCAAATTTTTTTCAATTTATGAACTAATACAATTTATATATTAGTTTCATTAACATTATTCGTTTATCAAAATATTAATTATTTTTACCATATCTTATTTATTTCTTCTATATATATTAGAGGTTTTATTACAATATTGTAAATTATCCTTTCCATTACTAATATTTACATAAATTTAATATTTATGTATAAAAAAAGAATAGATAAAGTATAAATATCTATTCTTTTAATATTTTTATTATTTTCTAATCAATCTCAATTGCACCAGTATATAAACCATAATACATTCCATGTTTTTTAATTAAATCATCATGTTTTCCACGTTCCATAATGCTTCCATGGTCTAATACCATTATTAAATCTGAATTCTTTATTGTTGATAATCTATGTGCTATTACAAATACAGTTCTTCCTTTCATTAACTTATCCATACCATCTTGAACAACTTTTTCTGTTCTTGTATCAATAGAAGATGTTGCTTCATCTAGTATTAAGACTGGTGGATTGTCCAGTGCTGCTCTTGCAATTGATAATAATTGTCTTTGACCCTGTGATAAACCTTCTCCGCTTCCTTCAATCATAGTATCATATCCCTTTGGAAGGTGTTTTATGAAATTATCAGCATTAGAAAGTTTAGCTGCCTCATATACTTCATCATCAGTTGCGTCTAATTTACCATATCTAATATTTTCTCTAATTGTACCCGTAAACAAGTTGGTATCTTGTAAAACCATTCCTAAAGACCTTCTTAAATCTTGTTTTCTTATCTTTTTTACATCTATTCCATCATAAAGTATTTTTCCACCTTGAATATCATAGAAACGATTTATTAAGTTTGTAATAGTTGTTTTTCCTGCACCTGTTGCTCCTACAAAAGATACTTTTTCTCCTTCTTTTGCAACCAAAGATATATCATGTAAAATCTCTTTATTAGGTTCATATCCAAATCTAACATGTTCAAATTCTACATTTCCACATAATTTCTTATAAGTAACAGTTCCATCTTTATGTGGATATTTCCAAGCCCATAATCCTGTTCTCTCTTTTACTTCTACAAGTTTTCCATTTTCCATTTTAGCATTTACCAATGTTACATATCCATTATCTTTTTCAGATTCTTCATCTATTAAATTAAAGATTCTTTCAGCACCTGCTAAAGCCATTATAATTGAATTCATTTGTTGTGATACTTGACCTAATGGATTTGTGAATGCTTTTATGTATTGTAAAAATGCTGCTATACTTCCTATTGTTAATACTCCATTTACTGCTAATACACCACCGATTACTGCAATTAAAACATATCCTAAGTTACCAATATTCATAATACATGGCATTAAAGTATTTGCATAACTATTTGCTTTTGTCATACTATCACATAAAGCTTCATTTAACTCATCAAATTTCTTTTTAGATTCTTCTTCATGGCAAAATACTTTTACAACTTTTTGACCAGCCATCATTTCTTCAATATATCCATCTACAATACTTAAATTTCTTTGTTGGTCTACAAAGTATTTAGAACTTCTTTTTCCAAAGAACTTAGCTACTACTACCATAATTGCAACCATAACCAATACAACTAATGTTAAATATATATCTGTTGCAAACATTGCAATTAATACACTGACCATTGAAATTATTGAAGAAAATACTTGTGGTATACTTTGTGAAATACATTGTCTTAATGCATCAACATCGTTTGTATATGTACTCATTGTTTCACCATGTGGATGACTATCAAAATATCTTATTGGTAATGTTTGCATATGTTCAAACATTTCTTTTCTTATTTTATTTAATGTACCTTGTGAAATATTTATCATTAATCTATTATATAAATATGTTGCAATAACACCAACTAAGTAAACCACTCCCATTACAATTACTGCATTAAGTAAAGAAGAATAATCTGGATTGCTATTTCCAATTAGTGGTGTTATAAAATCATCTATTAAGTACTTTATAAATTGTACTCCTACAACGCCTACTAATGCACTTATTATAATACTAATACATACAATTACAAATTGTAATTTATATGTTCCTGTTACATATCTTAGTAATCTTTTTAATGTTTTTATAGTATTCTTTTTATTCTTTGTTTTCTCCACTATCATCTTCTCCTTTCTTTTGAGACTCATATACTTCTTGGTATATTGCATTTGTTTTTAATAATTCTTCTGATGTTCCTATTCCATTGATTTTTCCATCTTCTAGAACTATTATTCTATCTGCATCTTCTATTGATGAAATACGTTGTGCTATTATTATTTTTGTTGTATTTGGTATTTCTTCTCTAAATGCTTTTCTAATTAATGCATCTGTTTTTGTATCTACTGCAGATGTTGAATCATCTAATATTAATATTTTTGGTTTTTTAAGTAATGCTCTTGCAATACATATTCTTTGTTTTTGTCCTCCTGATACATTTGTTCCACCTTGGTCTAATACTGTATCATATTTATCTGGGAATTCTTGTATAAATCCATCTGCTTGTGCTAGTTTACAAGCTCTTACTATTTCTTCATCTGTTGCATTTTTATTTCCCCATCTTAGATTTTCTTTTATTGTTCCAGAGAATAATACATTTTTTTGTAAAACAACAGCTACTTCATTTCTTAATGTTTCTATATCATAATCTTTTACATCAACACCGCCAACTTTAATTGAACCTCTTATTACATCATATAGTCTTGGTATTAAGTTTACTATTGTTGATTTAGAGCTTCCTGTTCCTCCTATAATTCCTATTGTTTCTCCAGATTTTATATCTATATTTATATCTTCTAATGGCAATTCGTCTTCTGCTCTTGCATCATCATATTGAAAAGATACATCTTTAAATGAAATTGAACCATCTTTTACTTCTTTTACTGGATTTTCTTTATTCTTAATTGTACTTTCTTCTTCTAATACCTCTATAATTCTTTCAGCTGAAGATTGTGCAATTATTATCATAACAAATACAAATGAAATCATCATTAAGCTAGAAAGTATTTGCCATGCATATGTTATAATACTTGATAATTCACCAGTTTGCATTGTTCCACCAACTATTAATTTAGCACCAATCCAAGATAGTAATAATATACAAGTATAAATTGCAAGTTGCATTGCTGGACCATTAAATGCTACTATTTTTTCTGCTTTTTTAAATAAATTATAAACTTCATTATTTACTTTTCCGAATTTTTCTTCTTCATGTTCTTCTCTGTTATATGCTTTTACAACTCTTATTGCATTTAAGTTTTCGCCAACTACTCTATTTAATGTATCATATTTTTTGAATACTTTTTCAAAATATGGATGTGCTGTTATTGCAATAAAGAATAATACTACTGCTAAAACAGGCATAGTGAAAACAAATATCCAAGCAAGTGTAGTATTTATACTAAATACCATAAAGAATGCAAATATAAGCATTATAGGTGCTCTAACAAGTATTCTTATAATCATCTGAAAAGCTTGTTGTACATTTGTTACATCTGTTGTAAGTCTTGTTACTAAACTTGATGTTGAAAATTTATCAATATTTGTAAATGAGTAATTTTGTATATTATAAAACATTCCTTGTCTTAGATTTTTAGCAAAACCTGCTGATGCTTTTGCTGCATATCTTCCTGACAACATACCAAATGCTAATGATAAAAAGGCTGAAATAACTAGAACTATTCCTATTTTAAAAATATAATTTAAGTCACTATTTTGAATACCAACATCTATTATTTTTGCCATTAAAAAAGGAATTACAACTTCCATTACAACTTCGCCAATAACAAAAATAGGTGTTAATATTGCATCTTTTTTGTATTGTTTTATATATTTTGCTAGTTCTTTTATCATTTTCCTATCCTCTCCTTCTTTTCTAAATTTTCTGACATTTTTTTAGTTAAATTAATATAATTTTTCGCTTCTTCTTTTGTTAATCCTTGAATTGCTTGTTTTTCTACTTTTTTAATACTTTTTTCAAGTTCTTTTCTTATTTCTAATGCCTTATCAGTTAATACTATTCGCCTTAGTCTTGCATCATTGTCAATTGTTTCTCTTTTTATTAATCCATTTTTTTCCATGTTTTGTAATATCCCCGCTATACTTGCTCTTCTAATATCAAATTTTTTTTCAATATCTTTTGCAAAAATGTCTTTTTTTCTTGATTTTTCAAAAATAAATTGAATCATTCCTGCTTGCACACCTGTAATTCCATATTTTGCAACTTGAAAGTCAATTTCTCTTTTTAGCTGTCTTGATAGCATATGTACATTTTTTCCTAATCTGTCTTCATACATAAAGTACCACCTCAGCAAAATAAATAATTGTTAGTTTCCTAACAATCATTTATTTTAAAACTTTATATTTTATTTGTCAAGTTAATTTATAAATTTTCTTGGAACTCTTGGTAATATTGTACTTAAGATTTCATAATTAATTGTATCACATCTATTTGCAACCTCTTCTAATGTAATATTTTCATTATCCCAGATATAAACATCATCTCCTATTTTTACATTTTCTAAATCTGTTACATCTAACATAAAACTATCCATGCAGATACTTCCTATTATTGGCATTTTCTTATTATTTATTATAACTTCTCCAACATTTGATAATACTCTTCTTAGTCCATCTGCATAACCTATAGGAACAGTTGCTATTTTAGATTTTCTTTTAGTTATAAACCTTCTACCGTAACTAATGCTTATTCCTTTTTCTACTTCTTTTATAAAAACTATTTTTGATTTTAATTTACATGTAGGTTTTAAATCTATTTTTTCTTTTATTCCTTTTCCTGATTCGTAACCATACATTATAATTCCTGGTCTTACTAAATTATATTGTGATTTACTAAAATTAATAATTCCATTTGATGCCAAACAATGTATATATTTTATATTAAATTCTTTTTTTACTTTTTCTACTGCTTTATCAAATTTCTCTAATTGTTCTTTTGTATATTCAAAATCTTCATCTGCTGATGATAAATGTGTATACACACCTTCAACTTTTATATTAGGATTTTCTTTTATCTTTTTTATAAATTCATCTAATTTTTTTAATTCTACACCAGTTCTTCCCATTCCTGTTTCTATTTCCACATGTACACGTATTTTAACATTTCTATTTTTTACTTCTTCTAAAAATTCATTTGAACATATTCCTATTATTAAATTATTTGTTTCTATTTTTTCTATTTCTGTTGTACTTGGAGGATTTAATATAAATATATCTTTTTTATATCCTATTTTTCTTAAATCTGCACCTTCATCTACAATCGCTACTGCTACTATATCAAAATCATTTATAATATCTAATCTTGTATTTATATAAGTTCCATATCCATTAGCTTTTATTACTGGCATTATCTTTGTATCCCTATTTAAAAACTTTTTTATTTGCTCTATATTATATTTAAAATTATCTAAGTTTACTTCTAAGACCGTTGGCCTTGTTATTATATCCAATATAAACGCCTCCTTAGAAAAAAGTTCTTGTTATTTCACCAAGAACTTATCTTCTTTTATAGTTATTTTTATAATAATTAAAAATGACCTATTTTTGTCTTTTTCTCTCTTCATATTGTTTAATTTGCTCTTCTGATAATAATATCTGATTTTTACTAACATTTACCTTATTATTTTCTTCTGCCTTTTCTTTATTGCTTTCATATTCATCTGTGTTATATGCAATTTTATTTTCCACATCTTTTATATATATACCTGTTTCATAAGTTTCTTTTTTAGATAATGTTTTTACTCCTAATAAATATCTATTTAATATCTCTTTATCTTTTTTATTTACTTGTTCTAAACCTATTCCTAAATATTCATACCTCCATATTATATGTCTTTCATAACTGTTAAATTCACAGTTTTCTAAATCATCATAATTATATTCTACTTTAAACTTCATATTTTGTATTGTTATGGTTATATTTGACCATAATTTACCTGTTTCAGATTTTCTAAATTCTTCTCTTAACATCTTTATTTTGTCATATAATAATTTTACTAATTTTAAATATTCATTTTCATCTAAATTGAATTTATTAGGAATTTCATAGACATTTACTGGTTTCTTTTTTAATATTCCCTTTGGGATATAATAAAAATATAATTCTCCTTTTTTTTCTCCATTATCTAAGTCTATAACTGAACTATATAAATATAACTTATCCCATTTTTCTGGTATCATATAAAATAAATTCTTTTGTATTTCTTCATATATTCCTTTTATTTTCTTCGTATGATTTAACATATTTAATCCTATTCCTTATCTAATAAACTTATTCCAGTCATTTCTTCTGGTTTTTCAAGATTCATTAAATCAAGCATTGTTGGCGCTAAGTCTGCTAGTTTACCATCTTGTTTTAACTTTAAATCTTTTCTACTCGTTACTAATATTAGTGGTACCGGATTTGTTGTATGGGCTGTATGTGGTTCTCCTGTTTTATAATCTATCATTTGCTCTGCATTTCCATGGTCTGCTGTAATTATTAGGTCTCCTTGTTTTGACTCTACTAATTTTACAACTTTTCCTATACATTCATCTATTGTTTCTACTGCTTTTATTGCTGCTGATAAACTTCCTGTATGTCCAACCATGTCTGGGTTTGCATAATTTAAGATTATTACATCATATTTGTCTTTTTGAATTGCATCTAATACTTTATCTGTTACTTCATATGCACTCATTTCTGGTTTTAAGTCATATGTCTCTACTTTTGGAGATGGTACTAATATTCTATCTTCCCCTTCATATTGTTTCTCTTCTCCTCCATTAAAGAAGAATGTTACATGTGCATATTTTTCTGTTTCTGCAATTCTTAGTTGTGTATATCCTTTTTTACTAATATATTCTCCAAATGTATTTTTTAGTGGTTCTTTTTTGAATGCTATATGTACATTTGGCATTGTTTCATCATAATTTGTAAAGCATACAAAATATAAATTTAAATCTTTTTTCGTTTCAAATCCATCAAATTCAGGGTCTACTAGACTTCTAGTTATTTCTCTTGCTCTATCTGGTCTAAAATTAAAGAATATTACTGAATCATTTTTTTCTATTTTTGCAACTGGTTCTTTTCCATTACAAATTACTGTTGGTTCTACAAATTCATCAAATACTTCTTTTTGATATGAGTTTTCTATTGCATTTATTGTGCTTCCTGCTTTATTTCCTTCTCCATTTACTAAAGCATCATAACATTTTTTTACTCTTTCCCATCTCTTATCTCTGTCCATTGCATAGAATCTTCCAGATATGCTTGCTATCTTTCCTATTCCTTTTTCTTGCATTTTATCTTGTAATTTTATTATATAACTTTCTGCTGATGCTGGTGGAGTATCTCTTCCATCTAAGAAACAATGTACATATACATCTTCAAAATCTCTTCTTTTAGCCATTTCTAGTAAACCATATAAATGACGTATATGACTATGAACTCCTCCATCTGAAAGTAATCCTAAAATGTGTAATTTTGTATGATTTTTCTTACAATTTTCTATAGCAGCAATAAACTCTGGGTTTGTAAAGAAATCTCCATCTTCTATTGATTTTGTTATTCTTGTTAAATCTTGATATACTATTCTTCCTGCTCCGATATTTGTATGTCCTACTTCAGAATTTCCCATTTGTCCTTCTGGTAATCCTACTGCTAATCCACTTGTTTTTATTTGTGTATTAGGATATTTTTTCTTTAGTTTGTCTATATTAGGTGTTTTAGCTAATTCTACTGCATTTCCGTCTTTATTTGGATTTATTCCAAAGCCATCTAATATCATTAGCATTGTTAGTTTATCTTTCATATCTACCATCCTTTTATCTATCATAATTTACTATTTTACTAAATTTTTCCGGATTTAAGCTTGCTTTTCCAACTAAGCCTCCATCTATGTCCGACATTTCAAATAATTCTTTAGCATTTGTTTCATTTACACTTCCACCATATAGTATTATAACCTTTGATGCCGTTTCTTGTCCATAAGTTTTTGAAATTTCATCTCTAATTTGTTTTGCTCCGTTATTTGCATCTTCGCTCGTTGCTGCTTTTCCTGTTCCTATTGCCCATATTGGTTCATATGCTATTACCAAGCTACCTACTTGTTCTTTTGTTAATCCTTCTAAGACATCGTCTACTTGTTTTTTTATTACTTCTTCAGTTCTTCCTTCTTCTCTTTGATTTAGTGTTTCACCAACACATACAATTGGTTTTAATCCGTATTTAAATGCTGATTTCACTTTTTTATTTACTATGTCATCTGTTTCATAAAAATATTTTCTTCTTTCTGAATGTCCTATTATTACATATTCTACATTTATTGCTTTTAGCATTTTTCCAGAGATTTCCCCAGTATATGCTCCACTTTCTTCATAATGCATATTTTGAGCTCCTATTTTTATGTTTGTTCCTTGTGCTGTAAGTATGCTATAAAATAAATCTATATATGGAACACATAAAATAATTTCATTTTTTGTGTCTTTTACAAGTGGCGTTAAGTTTGTTATAAATTCAATCGCTTCTCCTGGATGCATATTCATTTTCCAGTTTCCCGCTATTACTTTTTGTCTCATTTGTTTATTCCTTTCTTTTGCATGATTTTAAGGGGAATTATTCCCCCTTAAAGCTTTATTTATCTTGTAAGCATTCTATTCCTGGCAATTTTTTACCTTCTAAGAATTCTAGTGATGCTCCTCCCCCTGTTGATATATGTGTCATTTTATCTTGTAATCCTGCTTTTCTTACAGCAGCTGCTGAGTCTCCTCCTCCTATTATTGTTGTTGCATCTAAATCTGCCAAAACTTTTGCTATTTCATTTGTTCCTACAGCAAATTTTTCCACTTCAAATAAGCCTAAAGGTCCATTCCATACTACTGTTTTTGCTTTTTGTAGTTCTTCTTTAAACATGTTTATTGTTTTTTCTCCAATGTCTAATCCTTCCCAACCATCTGGAATTTCTGTGCATGCAACGGTTTTTGTCTCTGTTCCTGCTTTTGGTTCTTTTCCTATTTTAGTATCTACAGGAAGCATTAATTTTACTCCCTTGCCTTTTGCTTTTTGCATTAATTCTTTTGCTAAGTCTAATTTATCTTCTTCACATAGTGAATCTCCTACATTATATCCTTGTGCTTTAAAGAATGTATATGCCATTCCTCCACCTATTAATAATGCATCTACTTTTTCCAATAAATTATCTATTACTCCTATTTTGTCAGAAACTTTTGCTCCTCCAAGTATTGCCATAAATGGTCTTTCTGGATTATTTAGTGCATTCCCTAAGAATTTTAATTCTTTTTCTATCAAGAATCCTGATACTGCTGGTAAATATGATGCTACTCCTACTGTTGAACTATGTGCTCTATGTGCTGCACCAAATGCATCATTTACATATATTTCTGCCATACTTGCTAATTTTTTACTAAATTCTGGGTCATTATCTGTTTCTTCTCTGTGGAATCTTACATTTTCTAATAATAGTATTTCTCCTTCTTTTAAATTAGCAGCTTTCTCAGTTGCATCTTCTCCTATTACGTCTTTTGCCATTATTACTTCTTTTCCTAATAATCTTGATAATTCTTTTGCTACTGGTTTTAATGAAAATTCTGGTTTAAATTCTCCCTTTGGTCTCCCTAAGTGAGAACATAATATTATTTTACAATTGTTTTCTAATAAATATTTTATTGTTGGTAATGCTGCTACTATTCTTGTATTATCTCTTATATTTTGGTTTTCATCTAAAGGCACATTAAAGTCACATCTAACTAACACCTTTTTTCCTTTTAAATCGATATCTTTTATTGTTTTTTTATCCATCTAAAATTCCTCCTTATTATTTATTATTTTACACATTTTTTCTATTTTTATAAGTCGATTTAATTTTATACCAAAAAAGAATACTTTGCAAGTATTCTTTTGGCTTTTATTTAAGTTATTTTTTATAAATATTTTTAATTTTTTAATTTCATTTTTATTTTTTATATTATTGTTCTATTGTATGTGCTGCTATTGTTTTATCATAGTTGCTCTTTAATTCATTTTCATTTAACGGTCTGTTATATAACCTTAAGCTATATAATGTTAATTTTGTACAATTCCAAGTATCTTCATCATTAACATGGCCAATACCAGCATTTCCCCAAAATCTTCCTAAATAACAAGAAATTTTATCATCTTCCATTATTTGTTTTCCTCCACTTTCTCCGTGCCAATATTTTTCATTTACTATATCTGAATCAACAAATTTATTGTTTTGATATAATTTAAACTCATTAGTATTAGCATCAAATATTAAATCAAAATATTCTATATTTTCTAATTTATAATTGCATGGAATATTTAGATTTCCTCCCAATTCCCATTTAGAATCGCTTTTATTTTTTGATGTGTTAAATGTAAATTTATCTTTTTCTAGACCAAATCTACAAGAATATAATACATCATTTTCTCTTTGTTTTACAAATATCCCCGTATAAGAATCTGTATATATAATACCATAGAAAGATAAAGTAAATCCTTTACTATAATCTGCTGTTGATTTAAATTCTACATAATCGTTATTCCCATCAAAATTTAATCCTTTGCTTGTTATCTCTTCTGTATTATCTTCAAATCCATAAAGTTTTACTTCTTCTCCCCATGTTGTTAAATCACTATTATCCATATTATTTAAATCTACATTAAATACTAATCCATCTGTTAGTGCTAACTCATCTTGGAGCTATGTCAAGTTTTTGGACACAAAATCGTGTAATTTTTACGCAGAAATTTTTTCGATTTCATAAGGTATTT
>CALXAD010000026.1 GCA_944386195.1 uncultured Clostridia bacterium | reverse complement strand
GGAGTAGAAAAAAGACTAGAACAATGGTTATGGTTAATAGTAGGAAGAAAGGAAAAGGTGGAAATGGCAGTGAAAGAAAATAAGAAAGTAAAGAAAGCAGATAAAGTATTAGAAAGAATAAGTAAGGACCCAAGGGAAAGAGAAAGATATGAAGCCATACTAAAAGCCGAATTCAACAAAAAAATAAGTAACCAAAAATTCATGGATAAAGGAAGAATTGAAGGAGAAGCTCGTGGAAAAGTTATAGGAGAAAGAAATAAACAAATAGAAATAGCAAAGAAAATGTTAAATAAAAATAAACCTATAGAAGAAATAATGGAATTTACAGGATTAACAGAAGAAGAAATTAATGAATTAAAATAAAATTAGGTATATAAATACCAAAAGTGGCATTAGTATAACGTCATTTTTGGTATTTTATATAGCTATAAACGTAAAAAACACCGTAAATACTTTAAATCTAACTTGACAAAAGAATATCAAATTGATAATATAAAAGAAATATTATATATGGGGGAGAAAATGTTTATTTATCCAAATGAATATTTTAGTAAAATAGAAGATATAGATATAGAATTTTTACAAAAAAATAAAATAAAAGCATTAATTTTAGACTTAGATAATACATTAATAAATTATAAAAGAGAAATGCCTCAAGAAATAGAAAAATGGGCAAAAGAGTTGATAGGTCAAGGAGTAAAATTGTATATAGTATCAAATACTAATAAAAAAGAAAAAGTAAAAAAAATAGCTAATTTATTAGGAATACCATATATATATTTTGCAAAAAAACCATTAAAATTTGGACTTTTAAAAGCCAAAAAAGATTTAGGAGAAAAAGTAGAAAATATAGCCGTTGTTGGAGACCAAATATTTACTGATATAATAGGTGGAAACAGATGTAAAATGTTTACCATATTAATAGATGCAATTGAAGAAAAAGACTTTTGGTATACAGCATGGAAAAGACCTATTGAAAAAAGAATAAAAGAGAAAATAAGGAAAAACAGAGGAGAAAAATAATGTATATAAATGACGTGCATATAGCATACTATGTAGTAGCTGCAATTTTGGGGCTATTTGTTGGTGAATTTGTTAATTGGATGAATATAAGGTTACCAGAATATAAAAAAGTATTTTCTAAAGAAATAATTTCAGAATATAAAATAAATTTTAAACCTAATTATATTTTAATGATTATTACATCGGTTATTTATGTTACATTAATATATAATTTAGGAATAAAGGAAACAATTATAGCTAATTTGGATTTAATAAAATATATAATTTTAACACCAATGTTATTATCGGTATTTGTAATAGATTATAGGCAACAAATAATACCTAACAGGCTTAATTTAACAATATTTGAAGTAGGACTTGTATTTGAGTTTCTTTATGGATTATCAGATGTAGCAATAACATTTAATATGCTTTTAGGAATGCTAGTAGGTGGAGGAATTTTTTTACTCATAACACTAGTAGGAGGCATATTTTATGGAAAAGAAGCAATGGGATTTGGTGATGTAAAATTAATGGCAGCACTAGGACTATATTTTGGATTTTCAAATATTATAGCAATAACATTAGTATCATTCTTAGTTGGAGCAATATTAAGTATTATATTATTAATAAGTAGAAGAAAAAAATCAAGTGAATATATACCATTTGGACCATTTATAGTGCTTGCAACTTTTATTAGTATGTATGTACCATTTGAGCAAATAAAAACAATATTAATGGAAATATTTACATTAGGAATGTATAATAGTTAAAATGAAACATAAAATTTAGAGGTGAAAATAAATGAATTCTAAATTACAATGGTTAAGAAATACAATGTCAAGTTTAGATTTACAAGGACTAATAATTTCTAATCCAATAAATATAAAATATTTAACAGGTATAGATGCAGAAGGAGTATTTTTATTAACAAGAAAAGATAATATATTTATAACAGATGGAAGATATATTGAACATGTTCATAGTATTTTAACTTTATATGATGAAATCATAGTATATGATATTGCAGATGTATCAAAAGATGATTATGAAAATTTCTTTATGTTCTGTGAAAATGTTGGATTTGAAGAAAACTATGTAACATATGCAGGATATAAAGAATTAATAAGAAAATATAAAATTAATAATTTAGTAGAAACAGAAAACATAATAGAGCGTCAAAGAATGATAAAAGACAAAGAAGAAATATCAAACATTCAAAAAGCCTGTGAAATTACAGATGATTGTTTTAAATATTTATTAACATATATAAAACCAGGAATGACAGAAAAACAAATAGCAAATGAAATCGAAGAATATTATAAACAAAGAACAGAAGGTTTATCATTTGAAACGATTGTGGCTTCTGGAGAAAATACATCAAAACCACATGCTGTACCAACAGATAGGAAAATACAAGAACAAGATATTATAACAATAGATATGGGATGTAAAGTAAATGGCTATTGTTCAGATATGACAAGGACAATATTTGTAGGTTCAGTGCCAGATTATGTAAGACCAGTATATGATTTAGTATTAAAAAATCAGGTTCAAACTTTAGAACAGATGAAAGATGGAGAAAGTACAAGGTTACTTACTAAAATGGTTGAAAATGATTTTAGACTAAATGGATATGATTTAATACATAGTTTAGGTCATGGAGTGGGAATGGAAATACATGAAGCTCCATATGTAAGTTATAGAAGTGATGCTCAATTAAGAGAAAATATGGTTGTAACAGACGAACCAGGAATATATATAGCAGGAAAGTTCGGAGTTAGAATAGAAGACACAGTACAAATTACAAAATTTGGTTGTATAAGTTTAACAAAATCTGAGAAAAATTATATTATAATATAATAGAAATTCTAGATATTGCTTTTTACAAAAAATTGTAGTAAAATAAATAAAGCTATTAAAATTTGAAAATTGAAAGGAGAAATAATTATGGCAGCAGTATATTCAGCAGGAGATTTTAGAAATGGAACAACTTTTGAAATGGATGGAAATGTTTATAGAGTAGTAGAATTCCAACATGTAAAACCAGGAAAGGGGTCAGCTTTTGTAAGAACAAAGATAAAAAATGTCATTACAGGAGCAACTTTAGAAAAAACATTTAACCCTTCAGATAAATTTCCAGGAGCAGAAATTGAGAAAAAAGTAATGCAATATTTATATAATGATGGAGGATTATATTATTTCATGGATAATGAAACATATGATCAAATGCCATTAAATGAAGAGCAATTAGGAGATTGTTTAAAATATTTAAAAGAAAATATGGAAGTTACAATGCTTTCATATAAAGGAAAGGTATTTGCAGTAGAACCACCAACATTTGTAGAATTAGAAGTAACTTATACAGAACCAGGATTTAGTGGAAATACAACAACAACATCAGGAAAACCAGCAAAACTAGAAACTGGTTTAGAAATACAAGTACCTTTATTTGTAAACATTGGAGATGTTTTAAAAATAGACACAAGAACAGGTGAATACATAGAAAGAGTTTAGGAAGGTGATTGGAGTAAATGGTAAGTATAAAAAACGAGTATAAAAGTTTTTTAGATGATATAGAAAAGAATATAAAAAATAAAGAAGACTTAGAATATATAAAGAAAAGATTTGCGGACTTTTTAGAGGTAGTTATAGAAAAAATGGATTATATTCTTGACTATAAAGAAGAAGAAATGAATAAGCTTGAAGAAAAACAAAATCAAATAGAAGCTAAAATATCTAGTATGCAAAAAATGATAGACAATATAGAAAATGATATTTATTCAGAAGATGGATATGATTTTGAAATTACTTGCCCTTACTGTAATTATGAATTTATAATAGATGTTGATGAAACAAAAACAGAAGTACAATGTCCAGAATGTAAAAACATGATAGAATTAGACTGGGGTAATGATACACCAGATAATAAAGATGAAGATGATGATATGTAATGTCCAATTGGGGACGTTTCCTTTTGGACATTTTGTCCATTATGGGACACATCTAAAAAAATAATAAAATGTCAAAGAGTCGCTCTAAAGTGACTCTTTTTTGAGATAGTATACTAATAATTTATTAAAAGAAATTTAATGGATTTTGATATTTTCCATCTATACGAATTCCTAAATGTAAATGACAACCAGTAGTTGCACCATTAGTTGGATTACCTGCACTATCATGATATTGATTACCTGGGACACCATATACATATTTCGGACCAACATGTCCGATTACTTGCCCTTGCTTTACTTGGTCTCCAACTTTTACTATAAAATTAGGGTCACAATGACAATAAGAAACTCTAAAATTAGAAAAAGAAAGAGTAATAGTATATCCGCCAGCACCTAAAAATTGTCTAAATGTTATTTCGCCATCTGCCACTGCAATAAATTTTGTACCTTGAGGAGCAGGAATATCAATACCAGAATGAGAAGAAGAAGCACCAGATGTGGGAGATTTACGTTTTCCAAAATATGAACTAATTCTTGTATAACCAGGAAGAGGCCAAACAAAACCATTGGGATTAAAGCTAATTATTTCTGATGAATCTGTTGAAATATAATTTCCTTCAATATTTGGAATGAAAAAGATTGAAATAAATAAAACTAAAAAAATAATGAAAATTAATACTAATTTAAATATTTTAAATATAAATATCACCTCCAAATTAATAAAAACCTTGAAACTTATATAAGTATCAAGGTTTATTTATTGGCAGGGGCAGAAGGATTCGAACCCTCACAAGCGGTTTTGGAGACCGATGTGCTACCGTTGACACTATACCCCTATATTTATTTAAAACACAGTTATTATATTAACACAAAAAAATAATTTTATCAATATTTTTTTACAAATTTATTGACTTTTTATAAATATCATAATAAAATATATGAAATTAAATAAGAAATAGTTATGATGAAAAAGAAAAAATACTTTTAAAATTTATTTATAGAGAACAGGTAATATGGTGGAATACTTGTAATAAATAAGTATGGGGAGCTTTGGAGTAACTTTTAAATTGAGGTGCTTAAATTAGAAAAGTCTAATTTAGGAAATAGGGTGGAAACGCGGAAGTAACTTTCGTCCCTAGCAATGTTGCTAGGTATGAAAGTTTTTTTGATTTAAAAATACCTAGCCTAAGTTAAAGGAGGAATTGTTATGTTAAAATCAATGGACACTTTAGTTGCACTTTGCAAAAACAGAGGATTTATTTATCCTGGTTCAGAAATTTACGGAGGATTAGCAAATACGTGGGATTATGGACCTTTAGGAGTAGAGCTAAAAAATAATATTAAATCAGCTTGGAGAAAGAAATTCATCCAAGAACAAAAAAATGTAGTAGGACTAGATGCTGCAATTCTTATGAATCCAGAAACTTGGGTTGCATCAGGTCATGTAGGAGGTTTTTCAGACCCATTAATAGATTGTAAAGAATGTAAAACAAGACATAGAGCAGATAAGTTAATAGAAGAATGGGCACATGAACAAGGAAAAGATATGATTGCAGATGGAATGTCAAATGAAGAATTAATAAAGTTTATTAAAGATAATCAAATACCATGTCCAGACTGTGGAAAATGTAATTTTACAGATATAAGACAATTTAATTTAATGTTTAAAACTTCTCAAGGAGTAACTGAAGATAAATCTTCAGAAATATATTTAAGACCAGAAACAGCACAAGGTATATTTGTTGATTTTAAAAGCGTACTTCGTAGTTCAAGAAAGAAACTTCCTATGGGAATTGCTCAAATAGGTAAAGCATTTAGAAATGAAATAACACCAGGAAATTATATTTTCAGAACAAGAGAATTTGAACAAATGGAAATGGAATTTTTCTGTAAGCCAGAAACTGACCTAGAGTGGTTTAAATATTGGAAAGATTTTTGTGAAAAATGGTTATTAGATTTAGGTATGATAAAGGAAAACATAAGATTAAGAGACCATGGTAAAGAAGAATTAGTATTTTATAGTAAAGCTACAACTGATATTGAATTTAATTTCCCATTTGGATGGGGAGAATTATGGGGAATTGCAGATAGAACAGATTATGATTTATCACGTCATATGGAGCATTCAAAACAAGATTTATCATATCAAGATACAGAAACAAATGAAAAATATGTACCATATGTTATAGAGCCATCTTTAGGTGCTGATAGAGTTTTACTTGCATTCTTATGTAATGGATATGATGAAGAAGAAATTGCAGAGGGAGATGTAAGAACAGTTTTACATTTACATCCAGCATTAGCTCCTTATAAAGTAGCAGTACTTCCACTTTCTAAGAAATTATCTGAGAAAGCAAACGAAGTTTATGAAGAATTATCTAAAGAATTTATGTGTGATTATGATGAAGCAGGAAGCATAGGAAAACGTTATAGAAGGGAAGATGAAATAGGAACTCCTTATTGTGTTACTGTAGATTTTGATACATTAGATGATGAATCAGTTACTATTCGTGATAGAGATACTATGGAACAAGTAAGGGTTAAAATAGATGATTTAAAAGATTGGATAAGTAAGAAAATAGAGTTTTAAGAGAAAAACAAGTATAATTTATATTAGAACAAAAACGTAGGTATCTAGTATAGCATGTTATACTTGTTTATTTTATTAAAAATCATTTATAGGAGAAAAATAAAATGGAAAAAGAATTTAAAATAGAAAATAAAATTGTAAATATATATTATAGAGAAAATTATTTAAAAGAATTACCAGTAGTAATATTAAATACATTTGGAAATGAAGGTAAAGAAATTTGGGAAAAGTGCAAAGATATTGATTGTAAAGGATTTATATTAGTTGCAATATCAAATTTAGATTGGAATAATGAAATGACGCCTTGGTTAGCAAAGAAAATAAATAAAAACGGAGAAGATTTTTTAGGAAAAGCAGATGAATATATGCAAATATTATTGAAAGCCATAATTCCAGAAATTAAGAAATATATAGAAGAAAATTTAAAAGTAAAAATAAAAAATTATACAATTGCAGGATATTCTTTAGCAGGATTATTTGCTATTTATGCTTCATATAAAACAAATATTTTTTCAAGAATAGTATCAGCATCAGGGTCACTTTGGTTTCCTAAGTTTATAAATTTTGTAAAAGAAAATAAAATAAGTTCTAATGTGGAGAAAATATATTTTTCTCTAGGAAATAAAGAAAGTAAAGTGAAAAATAACGTATTACAAACTGTGGGAGAAAATACAAAAGAAATAGAAAGAATATATAAAAGCCAAGGGCTAAAAACAATATATGAAGAAAACGAAGGAAATCATTTTAAGGATGCAACACTTAGAATGGCAAAAGGTATAAAATGGATATTAGAATAAATTATTACAAAAGTGTAAGCAAGATGAAATACAAATCAATGGTAATTAATTTTATATTGATGTATAAAAAATAAGAGGTGAGGTTTATGGAAAATATAAAAGAAAAATTACCAATGATAGTAGCAGTTTTTATTGCAATAGCAATAATTTATTTAGGATACTATTTTTCATTTGTACATAAAGATTTATATTATACAAAAATAGATAATGAAAAAATAGAACAAGTATCAGCTTCAGATGAAATGAAGTATGAATATACATTAATAGCATATGATAAAAATGGTAAAGAAAAAGAATTAAAATTTAAAACATCAAGGGAATTAAGACAAGACGCATATTTAGAATTAGAAGTAATGCTAATTAGAGGTGTTGTAGATTGGAAAGAAGTCCAATATGATGAATTACCTAAAAAAGTACAAGAAAATTATTAAAAATTTAAGGAAATTATTTACAGTGTTTTAGTAAACAATTTCCTTAAATTTATTTTTCATAAAGTTCATTTATATTAACATTCTTTTCTTCAAAATTATCAACAAAGCCAATTTTGGCCATGTTATTATCCATAGACTGAATCCATACAAGTCTATTATCATAAAAAACATCACATTTTTCATCATGATTTAAAATATAATTAATTCTGTCTAAATTCATAAATAAAGCCTCCTTTATAATATATTTAAATTATATCCAAAAATGGAATTAATATAACTAGAAATTTGACTTATTTTAATAAATAGGGTAAAATATCTTAGGTACAAAAGGAGGAATATAATGAAAATACGTTATCATGGAAAAGAATTAGAAGTAGAAAAAGGAAAGACAATATATGAAATATTAAAAGATGAAATAGAAAATAGTAAATATACAGTTGTAGGAGCAATATATAATAATGAATATACAATTTTAGATAGAAAAATAACTGAAGATGGAGAAATAGAATTATTAAATATTTCTACAAAAGAAGGAATGAGAACATATAGAAGAACATTAATATTTATTTTTGCAATGGCATTAAAAAAGATACTTCCAGATTGTATGGCAACAGTAGATTATCAAATGGCAAATGCAATATATTGTGATTTAGGAGAAACAGAAGTAACAGATGAAATAATAAAAAAATTAAATGAACAAATGGAAGATATAGTAAAAAGAAATTTACCAATAACTGAAAAAGTTATGAATAGAGAAGAAGCAGAAAAATTTTTTGAAGAAAACGATACTAAAAGAGGATATTTACAATTTGAATTAAAATCTAATAAAAAAATCTATATGTATTTTTGTGAAGATTACTTTAATTATTGTTATGGAATTATTGCGAATAGAACAGGAGCAATAAAAGCATTTAAAGTAATCAAATATGATAAAGGACTATTAATTAGATATCCAAGTGTAGAAAGTCCAAATAAAGTACCATTATTAATGCAAAATAAAAAATTAAAATGGGCTTTTGATGAATACAATGAGATTCACAAAATACTTGGAATGAATGCAGTATATATGTTAAATGAAGCAGTAAAACAAAAAACAATAAAAGATGTAATAATGCTTGATGAAGCATTACATGAAAAGAAAATTGCAAATATTGCCGATAAAATAGCAAAAGATAGAAATATAAAAATGATATTAATTGCAGGACCTTCATCATCAGGAAAAACAACATTTGCACAAAGATTAGGAATACAACTTCAAATAAATAAAATAAAACCAGTAACAATATCAGTAGATAATTATTTTGTAGAGAGAAAAGATACACCAAAAGATGAAAATGGAAATTATAATTTCGAGTCAATAGAAGCAATAGACTTAAAATTATTTAATGACCATTTAACTAAATTATTAAATGGAGAAGAAGTAGAAATTCCTAAATTTGATTTCTTAGAGGGAACTAAAAAATATTATGGAACTAAACTAAAATTAGAAGAAAATGAAGTTTTAGTAATAGAAGGAATACATTGTTTAAATGATAAATTAACAAGTAGTATACCAAAAGAACAAAAATTTAAAATCTATATAAGTGCATTAACAGTTTTAAATATGGATAGATATACAAAAGTATCTTCTTCAGATGTAAGATTAATAAGAAGAATAGTAAGAGATTACCAATTTAGAGGATATTCAGCAAAACATACAATAGATGGATGGGCTAGTGTAACAAAAGGAGAAGTAGAAAATATATTTCCATTTCAAGAAGAAGCAGATGATATATTTAATACATCATTAATTTATGAATTGGGAGTATTAAAAGGCTTAGCAACTCCAATGTTAAAAGAAATAACACAAGATGAAAAAGAATATGCGGAAGCAGGAAGATTACTTGGAATATTAAAATATATAAGGTCAATTCCAGCAAGTGAAGTTCCAACAAACTCATTACTAAAAGAATTTGTTGGAGGAGGAGATTTTAAATATTAAAGGAGTAAAGATGGAACACAAAAATTTTACTAAAATAGATGAAGAATTTATATGTGAAAATTGTGGAAAGAAAGTTCCAAAGTTAGGGTATACCTCTAGAAACCATTGCCCATATTGTTTACATTCAAAACATGTGGATATAAACCCAGGGGATAGACAAGAAACTTGTCATCGGAGATTTGGAACCAATAGGATTAGAAATAAATAATAAAAAGGGGTATGTGATAGTGTTTAGATGTAAAAAATGTGGAGCAATAAGAAAAAATAAAGCAGCAAAAGATGATAATATGAATTTGCTAATAAAATTAAGTAATCCAGAAAACAAATAAAAGGGAGAAAGTTTTAAAGCTTTCTTCCTTTAAACTTCTCTAGTTAAATTTCCAGATGTAAAATCTTTTCCAGAAAATTTATTTCCAGATTTTACGACATCTATAATATTATTTATTTCATCTACAGTTTCATGTAAAATATCAATTCTTGCATAATCAATATCAAAATCTTTAGGCGAAATAGAGGTTGTTTTACTATTAAAAATAGTTGTAACAGTTTGGATATTATCAGGCATAATTTCAAATTTCATATTAAGTCTATCTTTTAAATAATAAATATTATCATTTTTACATTTTTGTTTACATTTAGGATAACATTTATTAGCTTCTCCTAGTAAGCAATAATTTATATTAAGTAATGGAATTTTTCCATACACAATTAATTCTTTTTGTAAATAATTATAATTGCATAAATCATCAATAGTTCTTTTATCAAGCTCTGGTGATATTGTGAACTTGCTAATACCCAATTTTTTAAGTTCTAGTACAGTATTTAAATTAAATACATTAAAAGTATAATTTGATATTATTTTAAAATATTTATCTAAATCTTTAAATAAACTATTTAATAGACTAATGTTACAAATATTTGAAATTACGAATCCATTTATATCATATTTTTCAATAGCATTTTCTGCATTTGCAATAAAAAGATTTTTATAATTTCCCTTAACAATTGTTGGCATATAAATATATATATCAGCTTTTTTACTAAGGGATTTTAAAGAAGCTTCATATTTTTTATTTGTAAAATATTTTAATGGTACATATATGTTATCCACATTTTGTAATTTACCATAATTCCAATCTCCTTGGATAATATTTAATAATAATGAGATTTTTGGTGACTGTTTTTTAGAAAGGTCTGTTTTAGTTTTTACAAAATTTCTCATATTATTTAAAGTTACATCTAATGTTTCATTTTTTATATTAATGTTAGGTAAATTTCTATGTATTCTAGATAAAGCAATAGTTTCTACATTTTCTAAAGCAGTTCTTCTTAGTTCATTTAAAATACTTAATTTTCCGATAAAAACGTTTTCATCTAAATCAATTTTTATATTTTTAAAAGTAAATGGAGTAGAAGATGTTTTACTTATTTGATTTATTACAGTTTCTTTATCTAAAGGTTTGTTCTTTGCTTCTTCTGGAATATAATCTAAATTACATGTAACTGATAAATCTTTATAAAGTTCAATATTAGAGCAAGAAGAAACATGTATGGAAATTGGTTCTTTTTTTCTAATTGTTATTTCACAATTTAATAAAACTTTTCTATTTTCTTTTTGATAACTTTCTTTAGCTTCTTTTTGTAAAGATTTAGAAGTCATTTTGTATAATTTATCACCAATATTAATATTTCCTTGCATACGTCCAATAGTAATTTTATTTCCTATTTGTGCTTCTTTTATATTTTTAGAATTTTGCATAAGTTCTGATATTGTATAAGTTCCAGTATTATTACCAATAGAGATTGTGTCCCCAATTTCTATTTTTTCTTTAGTTTCAAATGTAATATAACCTCTATTTTTATTAAATTTCTCAATTGTTCCAAGAAATAATCCCATATTATTTGGTTTGTCTTTAAAAATAAGTTTTTTATTAACATCATTATCTAAATGTCCAGATGAATCCATACCACGGTTATATACTTGCATTAATGTTTTTAAATCTTCTTTATCTACTATATATTTTTTATTGGAATATGCTAAATCTAAATATTTTCTATAAATTCTAGTAACAGTAGCAACATATTGAGGAGATTTCATCCTACCTTCTATTTTTAAACACTTAACGCCAGAATTTATAAAATCTGGTAAATAATCTAAACCACATAAATCTCTTGTACTAAGCAAATACCCTTTATCAATAACATTATCATTTTCAAGTAGTTCATAAGGAAGTCTACAAGGACCAGCACATTTTCCTCTATTACTAGAACGACCACCTATCATACTGGAAAATAAACATTGTCCAGAATAAGATATACATAGAGCACCATGAACAAAACATTCAATTTCTATATCAGTATTTTTACAAATATAATCTATTTCATTTAAAGAAAGTTCACGAGCCAAAACTACTCTTTTAAAACCTAACTTTTGTAACTCTAATGCACCATTTAAGTTATGCACAGTCATTTGAGTACTACCATGAATAGGTAAGTCTGGAAATAATTCAATTAATTTTTTGGCTAATCCTAAATCTTGTACAATTATTGCATCTATTCCGTATTCATAAGCTTTTGATGCTAAATAAATTGCATCTTGAAATTCATCATCTTTTATTAAAGTATTTAAAGTTAAATGTGTTTTTACACCTCTAATTTTTGCATATTCAATAGCTTTTTTTAATTCTTCATTATCAAAATTATGTGCAAATGCTCTTGCACTAAAAATATTTGCTCCAAAATATACACTATTTGCACCATTTTGAACTGCAGCTTTTAAACATTCGAAATCTCCAACAGGTGAAAGTAGTTCTATCATTTTGTACCTCCAAAATTCAATTTATTTATTTTATTATAACATTAAGAAAAAGAAAAACAATATTATTTGACAAAATATCAGTTATTGAAATAAAAATTATAATTATTAATTATAACATTTTATTTATTATTTTGAGATTATTTTCTTTAAAACCTTGATAATATGCAGGTTTTGGAGAAAAAACTAAAATTTTACAATTTCTTGACGAAAAATATTGAAAATGTTATAATGCATTTATGAAAATATGAAGGAAGCGGTGAATAGCAAATGAAGAAAAATTTATTAGTTAGTATGTTAATTATTTTAGTAGTTAGTGTACTTAGTTTTTCTGGAGAAATTTATGCTGCAACAAATAGTATAGGTAATACAAATACAAGTTATGGTACAGGAACAACGGGTACAACAGTTACAGGTAATTATGTAGTTACAGAAAGTAATGCTTATTTAAGTAATTTGGGAATAACACCAAATGATTTTTCAGGATTTAGATATGCAACTATGACATATGATGTTACAGTTCCAGAAAATGTTGAAGAAGTAGAAGTATATGCAACTCCAATGAATGCAAATGCAGAGGTTACAGGTACAGGAATGAAAACATTAGAGGCAGGAGAGAATACATTTGAAGTTACAGTTACATCAGCAGATGGAACAAGAACAAATACATATACTATAAATGTAACAAAAGAAGGTGAAGAATCTTCTACAAATACAACTGGTAGTCAAACAGCAGTTGAGGAAGAAGGAGATGGACTAGAGAGTTTAAAGATTGGAGATTTAGATTTATCACCTAAATTTAGTACAAATGTATATGAATATACTGCAAAATATGTAGGTCAAGAAACAAGTTTAAATGTTCAAGCAACAGCAACAGATGATAGTTATAATGTAGAAGTAACAGGTAATGAGGATTTACAAGAAGGAGATAATCTAATCACAATAGTTGTTTCAGATGCAAATGGAGAAAATGTTGCAACATATCAAGTTACTTTAAATAAAAGTACAGCACAGGAACCAGTAGTAACTGAAAATACAAATCAAAATGATAATAGACAAATGTATATAATTGCAGGAGTAATTGGTGTTGCCATAATTGTATTGATTATTTATTTAATTGTAAGACATAAGAGAAGACAAGCTTGGGCTGAAGAATATACTGTTCCATACACAGGTTCAAATGGTGATGATTTTATTGATGATGATTATGAGGATGAAGAAGTTGGAATGGTAAAAACAAAAGAAATGAGAGAACAAGAAAAAGAAAGAATAAGAAAACAATTTTTAGAAAATTATAATAATGATGATGATGACGATGACGAAAGACCAAGAAAGAAAAATAAAGGAAAAAGATATAAATAAAAAATAAAAGGAATTCTAAAGCTAGAATTCCTTTTTTCTTGGAAAGATTAGCAACATCCTCCTCTATTACCTCCACAACAGCAGCAAAGTAATAATATAAGGATTATTATCCAGCAGCAATCATCACCAAATCCGAAACCACCGCATCCTCTGTTTTCTGGCATAGTATAGACCTCCTTCCATTTATTAATTATGTTTTCTTTTGTTGTTTCCTTTGTATGTTATATAATATGAAAATAAAAAAAATGAGTTACAAAAATAAAATTTATTTTTAAATTTTTCCTTTGTTCGCTTTAATTGTTTTTTGTTTTATGATAGAATGAGTTTGTTGAAGGAGAAATGGGAAATGTCAAAAAAAGTAGGGGAAATATTTAGTGATTATAAAACAAATGCAAACATAAAATATGCAGAAGTAATGGGCTTAAACATAATAAAAAAGACAAATACACTAGAAGTAGATTTGTATTATGATGAATATATAGAAATAAAAGAAATATGGTATTTTGAAAAATTTTTACAAGAAAGATTTGGATTTAGAAGTATAGATACTAAAATAAAATATCATGAAGCAGTAGAAAAGAAAAGTATAGAATCAGAATGGAGAAACATCATAGCATATATGGCACATAAATATCCATTAACAAAACCAATGTTATTATTAAAAAGTGATATAGAAGTAAATGGAACAGATATATTAGTAAAAATGCATATAAAAGGAGCGGATTTTTTAAGAGCTAAAAAAACGGATAAAGAATTAGTGAAAGTATTAAAAAATTTATTTGGAATTAATTATACAGTAGAACTAACAGAAGATGTATCAAGAAAAGAAATAGAAGAAATAAAAAGAAGATTAGATGAAGAAGAAGCAAAAATAATAGCTCATATGGAAGAAGAACATAGTAAAATGATTGAAGAAGAAGTTCAATTACCAGAAGCTCCAATGCCAGAAGAAGAATATATTCCAGCGGAAATTGAAACTGTGGAAGAAAATATAGAATATATTATGGGAAAACCATCAAAAGCTAAAGAAAAACATATATTAGTAAAAGATTTAAGTGCAGATTCAGGAAGAGTAACATTAGAAGGAAGAATAATAACATCAGATGTTCGTGAAACAAAATCAGGAAAAGGAATGCTTATATTTGATATTTATGATGGAACAGGAAGAATTACAATAAAATCATTTGCCAAAGACATAAAAGAAGGCAAAGAAATGATAGAAAAAATAAGTAATGCAAAAGCAATAAAGGTAACTGGAAAAGCAGGATTAGACGCCTATGCAGGAGATATAACAGTAATTGCAAATACAATAATAGAGACAGAAAATGAATTCCCAGAAATGCCAGAAGAAGATGAAAGTACACCTTTGATACTTGGAAGTTCAATGAATATAACAGAACCTCTAGTAAAAGTTTCTGATTTAGGAGTAGATGATGGAAAAATCTCATTACAAGGAGAAGTAATATATTCAGAGGATAAAACATTAAAATCAGGAAAAACATTATTTAGTTTTGATTTATATGATGGAACAAGTACAATAACATGTAAAGCATTTTTAGAAAAAGATAAAGCAAAGAAAACAATGAAAAGAATAACATCAGCCAAAGGAATAAAAGTAGCAGGAACAGCAGGTATGGATAATTTTACAAATGAATTGTCAGTAATGGTAAATACAATAGTAGAAACAGAAGGATTAAAAAAAGAAATAAGAATGGACAATGCAGAAGTAAAAAGAGTAGAGCTACATATGCATACTCAAATGAGCCAAATGGATGCAATGACATCAGCAACAGATTTAATAAAAAGAGCGATGAAATGGGGAATGAAATCAATTGCAATAACAGACCATGGAGTAGTACAGGCATTCCCAGAAGCACATAAATTATTAGGATTTGATAATCCAGATATGAAAGTAATTTATGGAATGGAAGGATATTTAGCACCAGATAAAAATCCAGTAGTAGAAAATGGAAAAGGACAAACTATAAAAGATTCAATATTCTGCGTATTTGACTTAGAAACAACAGGATTTTCAGCAGTAACGGAAAAAATAACAGAAATAGGAATAATGAAAGTAAAAAATGGAGAAGTAATAGATGAATTCTCATGTTTTGTAAATCCAGAAAAGCATATACCACAAAGAGTAACAGAGGTAACAAATATTACAGATGATATGGTAAAAGATGCAGAAACGATTGACAAAATTTTTCCACGAGTATTAGAATTTATAAAAGGTTCAATACTTGTTGCACATAATGCAGGATTTGATGTTGGATTTTTTAAACAGGTAGCAAAAACATTAGGATATGAATTTGACTTTACATATATAGACACATTAAGTCTAGCAAAAGACTTATTTCCAGAATATAAAAAATATAAATTAGGAAAGATAGCAGAGAACTTAGGAATAAAAGTAGAGGTAGCACATAGAGCATTAGATGATGTTGATACAACAGTAAAAGTATTTAGAGTAATGATGGATATGCTTATTAAACGTGGAGCAAAAAAAGTAGAAGATATAGATAAAGTAAGTCGTACAGAAGAAGCTAAGAAAGAGGAATATAAAAAATTAAAAACATATCATGTAATAATTTTAGCTAAAAATTATATAGGTTTAAGAAATTTATATAAATTAGTATCATATTCACATGTCAAATATTTTTATAGAAGACCACGTATATTAAAAAGCTTACTTGAAAAATATAGAGAAGGTTTGATTATAGGAAGTGCTTGTGAAGCAGGAGAACTATATCAAGCAATAGAACTCGGAAAATCAGATGAAGAAATAGAAGAAATAGCAGAGTTTTATGATTATTTAGAAATTCAACCAACAGCAAATAATAATTTTCTAATAAGAAATGAAATAGTAAAAGACGAAGAAGGATTAAGAGATATAAATAGAAAAATAGTAGCTTTGGGAGAAAAACTAAATAAACCAGTAGTAGCAACATGTGATGTACATTTTATGGACCCGCAAGATGAAATATATAGAAGAATATTAGAAGCTGGACAAGGATATGGAGATGCAGACCATCAAGCTCCATTATATTTAAGAACGACAGAAGAAATGCTAGAAGAGTTTAGCTATTTAGGAAAAGAAAAAGCATATGAAGTAGTAGTAACAAATACAAATAAAATATCAGATATGTGTGACAGAATAAGTCCAATATCACCAGAAAAATGCCCACCACATATACCAGGGTGTGAACAAACAATAAAAGATATTACATTTAAAAAGGCTCATGAATTATATGGAGACCCATTACCAGAAATAGTACAAACAAGACTAGATAAAGAGTTAGATTCAATTATAAAAAATGGATTTTCAGTTATGTATATAATTGCACAAAAACTAGTATGGAAATCTAACGAAGATGGGTATATAGTTGGTTCAAGAGGTTCTGTAGGTTCATCACTAGTTGCATATATGACAGGAATAACAGAAGTAAATTCACTTAAACCACATTATAGATGTCCTAATTGTAAATATTCTGATTTTTCAGATTATGGTGTAAAAAATGGATTTGATTTACCAGATAAAACATGTCCAAAATGTGGACATAGATTGGATAAAGATGGAATGGATATTCCGTTTGAAACATTCCTTGGATTTAATGGAGATAAAGAGCCTGATATAGACTTAAACTTTTCTGGAGAATATCAAGCAAAAGCACATAAATATACAGAAGTAATATTTGGAAAAGGAACAACATTTAAAGCCGGAACAATAGGAACAGTAGCAGATAAAACAGCATATGGTTATGTGAAAAAATATTTTGAGGAAAGAAATATTCCAATAAATAGAGCAGAAACACAAAGACTAGCAGCAGGATGTACTGGAATAAAGAGAACAACAGGGCAACATCCAGGTGGAATTATAGTTGTACCAAAAGGAAGAGAAATATATGAATTTTGTCCAGTACAACATCCAGCAGACGACCCAAATTCAGATATAATAACTACACATTTTGATTATCACTCAATAGACCAAAATTTATTAAAACTAGATATACTAGGACACGATGATCCAACAGTAATAAGGATGCTTCAAGATATAACAGGTTTAGACCCAACAAAAGTGCCATTAGATGATAAGGAAACAATGTCAATATTTAGTTCAACAAAAGCATTAGGAGTGACACCAGAACAAATACATTCAGAAGTAGGAAGCTTTGGAATACCTGAATTTGGAACTAAATTCGTAAGACGGAATGTTAGTAGATACAAGACCAACTACATTCGATGAGTTAATACGTATTTCTGGTTTATCACATGGTACTGATGTATGGCTTGGAAACGCACAAAGCTTAATTGAACAAGGCACAGTTACTCTTCAAGATGCTATATGTTGTCGTGATGATATAATGATATATCTAATAAATAAAGGATTGCCACCAAATTCTTCATTTAAGATAATGGAAGCGGTACGTAAAGGAAAAGTAGCAAAAGGAAAAGAAGCTAAATGGGAAGAATATAAAGCTTTAATGAAAGAGCATGATGTGCCAGATTGGTATATAAAATCATGTGAAAAGATTAAATATATGTTCCCAAAAGCTCACGCAGCAGCTTATGTAACAAATGCTTTTAGAATAGCATGGTTTAAGGTACATAAACCTTTAGCTTATTATGCAGCATTTTTCTCAATTAGAGGAAAAGATGATTTTGATAGTGATTGTATGATTTTTGGTGAAGAAAAAGTAAAGAATAAAATGAAAGAAATAGATTTACTTGGAAATTCAGCAACGCAAAAAGACAAAACAATGTATCCTATATTAGAGTTAGTGTTAGAAATGTATGAAAGAGGATTTAATTTCTTACCTATAGATTTGTATAAATCAGATAGTACTAAATTTATCGTAGAGGATAATGCTTTAAGACCACCATTAAATAGTATACCAGGTTTTGGGACGGTAGCAGCTGAAGGTGTAGTGAATGCAAGAAAAGATGGTAAGTTTATGTCTATTGATGATTTAAAAATACGTGCAAAAATAGGAAATTCTGTAATAGATATATTGAAAAAATATGGATGCTTAGATGGAATGAGCCAAAGTAATCAAATGAGTTTATTTGCCTAGGGCAATTGGGGACACATCTAAACAGGGATTTTTAGCAAGTTTTTAGATTTAAGCTATTGGCTTACCGTTACTTTTTCTACCCTTAATTTCCCTACGAAAAAGTAACTAATCTAAAAACTTGCTTATATATTTTATTTTAGAAAGAGGAAAGAAAATGCAAGAGATATTTACATGGCAAAATATAGTAATTTATTTTATTGTTATTAATTTATTTGGTTTTTTTATTATGTGGCTAGATAAAAGAAAGGCTAAAAAGGGTGCTTGGAGAATTCCTGAAAAAACTTTATTTATAATAACTGCTATTGGCGGAGGAATTGGAACAACAGCTGGTATGTTTGTTTTCCATCATAAAACACAAAAAATACAGTTTTTAATTGGTTTTCCATTTATAACAATATTAGAGATAGTTACAATTTTATATTTTTGGTTAAAATAAGAAAAATAGAAATATATGATAGTAGTAATAAAAATTAAAAAGAGCAATCTAAATTTTAGGTTGCTCTTTTTAGCTAGTGAACTTTTAATATAAAAGAAATGATTAAAAAATGCAAAATAAGTACACATAAAAAATTACAAAATAAAAAATATTATATAAACTAAAAGTAAATGTGAATAACTCGTGAACGCAAAATGACTATTTAAAGTTATTCACAAAGTTATCCACAGTTTCCACAGGCACATTACCCACAGTATAAATAATAAATGTCGAAAAATATTGGTTACATAATTAAATAAAATATACATAAATGTAATAATATTGAAATATAAAAGATGAGAAAAATAGCGAAATACAAAGAAAAATGAAGCATATTGGAGAAAAATAAAAGAATTTAGCTAAAAATATTTGTTAAAAAAAGAAAAAATGAAATATATCTGTCATATTTTTGTAAAAAATGAAATGTAGAAAAAAATAGTAAAAAGAAGAAATTTGACTAAAATAATTGTGGATAATTCATATATTGTATGTGGATAACATATAATGTATAAAATAGTTTTGGAGGATGGAAAATGATATATAAATTAAAGAAAATAATAAAAGAAAGGTTAAATCGTTCAATTGAAAGAAAAGATATAATGCAAAGTGAAATAAAATCCATTATGTCAAATGGGGCAATATTAATAGATGTAAGAAGTCCGCAAGAATATAATGAAGGACATCTTGACAATTCAATCCTACTTCCGGAGTATGAAATATTAAAGAAAATAGAAAATATAGTACCAAATAAAAATACAAAATTAATACTTTATTGTTCAAGTGGAACAAGAAGTAAAAAAGCACAAAAGGAATTAGAGAAGATAGGATATACAAATGTATACAATGTATTAAATGGTGTTGAAATTTAAAATGAAAAAATGAGATAGATAAAACTATCTTATTTTTCTTAATATGGATAAGTTATTAAAGTATTGTGATTTTAATATTTATATGATAAAATATCGTTATAAAAATTAGACAGTATTATGGAGGAATTATGGACCAAGAACATATTAGAAATTTTTGTATAATTGCACATATAGACCATGGAAAATCAACATTAGCAGATAGATTAATAGAAATGACAGGTTCTCTTTCTAAAAGAGAAATGGAAGACCAAGTCTTAGATAATATGGAAATAGAAAGAGAAAGAGGAATTACAATAAAATCTCAGGCTGTAAGAATGGTTTATAAGGCTAAAAATGGAGAGGAATATATATTAAATCTAATAGATACGCCAGGACATGTTGATTTTAATTATGAAGTATCAAGAAGCTTAGCGGCATGTGATGGGGCAATTTTAGTAGTGGATAGTAGCCAAGGTGTTGAAGCTCAAACTTTAGCAAATGTATATTTAGCAATAGATAATAATTTGGAAATATTACCCGTATTAAACAAAGTAGATTTACCAAATGCGAGAGTTGAAGAAGTAAAAAAAGAAATAGAAGATATTATAGGAATTCCAGCAGAAGATGCACCTTGCATTTCAGCAAAATCAGGATTAAACGTTGACAAGGTTTTAGAAAGAATAGTAACAGACCTTCCAGCACCAAAAGGAGATAGAAATGCAAAAACCAAATGCTTAATATTTGATTCTTATTATGATAATTATAAAGGTGCGATAGCATATGTAAGAGTGATGGATGGAAAAATAAAAGTAGGAGACGAAATAAAATTAATGGCAACAAAAAAAGAATTTGTTGTAAATGAAGTAGGATATTTTATCCCAGGTTCATATATGCCAACAAATGAAATTGTTGCAGGAGAAGTTGGATATGTTTCAGCGAGTATAAAGAATTTATCAGATATACATGTTGGAGATACAATAACTTTAAAAAACAATCCAGCAGATAAACCTTTAAAAGGATATAAGAAAGTAACTCCTATGGTATATTGTGGAATCTATCCAATGGATGGAAGTGAATATGAAGCATTAAAAGAAGCTTTAGAAAAATTAAAATTAAATGATGCAGCTTTAGAATTTGAACCAGAAACATCAGCAGCATTAGGATTTGGATTTAGATGTGGATTTTTAGGATTATTACATTTAGAAATAATTGAAGAAAGACTAGATAGAGAATATGATTTAGGATTAATTACAACAGCACCATCTGTTATCTATAAAGTATATAAGACAGATGGACAAGTATTAGAATTATATAATCCGGAAGATTTACCACCTATGCAAGAAGTATCGTATATGGAAGAACCATATGTAACGGCCAATATTTTTACGCCAAAAGATTATATAGGAAATATTATGGAATTATGTCAAAGAAGAAGAGGCATATATATAGATATGAAATATTTAGATGAAAATAGAGTAACATTAATATATGAAATGCCTTTAAATGAAATAATATATGACTTTTTTGATAATTTAAAATCAAAAACCAAAGGATATGCATCACTTGATTATGAATTTAAAGAATATAGAAAATCAGATTTAGTAAAATTAGATATTTATATAAATGGAGAATTGGTTGATGCTTTAAGTTTTATAGTACATAAGGATAGTGCGTATGATAGAGGAAAGAAAATGGTAGAGAAATTAAAAACAGTAATCCCAAGAAAATTATTTAAAATACCAATTCAAGCAGCAGTGGGAGGAAAGATAATAGCTAGAGAGACAATATCAGCATTGAGAAAAGATGTATTAGCGAAATGCTATGGTGGAGATATTACAAGAAAGAAAAAATTATTAGAAAAGCAAAAAAGAGGTAAGAAAAAAATGCGTGAAATTGGTAATGTAGAAATACCACAAGAAGCATTTTTAGCTGTACTAAAGTTAGATGATGAAGAATAATTGGAGGAATTATATGGATAGTAATACTTACATAGACCAAGTAGAGGGAAGAAATTCAGTATTAGAATTATTAGAAAGTGGAAAAGATATCAATAAAATATTTATTGAAAAGGGAGAAAAACATGGCTCAATATATAAAATTATAGCAAAAGCAAAAGAAAGAAAGATAGTAATAGTAGAAAAAGATAAAAAACAAATGGAGAAAATTGCACAAAATGAAAATTACCAAGGAATAATTGCTATAGTACCACCTTTTGAGTATTGCCAAATAGGAGATATTTTAGAATATGCTAAAGAGAAAAATGAAGAACCTTTTATTTTAATTCTAGATGGGATAGAAGATCCTCATAATTTAGGTTCAATAATAAGAACTGCAGAAACAGCAGGGGTTCATGGAATAATAATACCTAAAAGAAGAGCAGCTTCAGTAAATAGTACAGTATCTAAAACATCAGCAGGAGCAGTAGAATATGTAAAAATAGCAAGAGTTACAAATATAACAGATGCAATCGAAAGGTTAAAAAAAGAAGGAGTTTGGATTTGTGGAACAGATATTAGTACAGATAAATATTATTATGAACAAGACCTTACAGGACCAATTGGAATAGTAATAGGAAATGAAGGAAATGGAATGAGTTTAAAAGTAAAAAAAGCATGTGATTTTTTAGTGAAAATTCCTATGAAAGGAAAAATAGATTCATTAAATGCGTCTGTTTCGACTGGAATAGTACTTTATGAAGCTTTAAAGCAAAGGATAACGAGGAGGGATAACAAATGATGACTAGAAAAAAAAGGTGGACTTTAATAATAGTAATAATTTTATTTATTTTACTAATATTAAGTGTTGTCGGGGTATTATTGTACATAAATACAGATATGTTTAAATCACCTCAAACATTATTTTTGAAGTATGCTGGAAACGGAATTGAAAATTTAGGAACAATAACTAGAGAAGTTTATAATGAATATGATGAACAATTGAAAACGAATCCATATACTTCAAATATGCAAATTAGAGTAAATTATTTAGAAAATTTAGGAACAACTGCAGAAAATACCAATAATAGTATAAATAATTTACAATTATATGTAGAAGGAAAAACTAATAAACAGGCACAATACGATTATAAGAATATAAAATTATTAAAAGATAATAATCAAAAAATGGTAATAGAATATTTACAAGAGAATAATAAATATGGACTAAGATTTACAGATTTATTTAATCAGTTTGCGATGGTTGAAAATTCAAATTTGAAGAATTTATTTAAAAATGTTGGCTATACAGATGAGGAAATAGCAAATATTCCTGATTCGGTAACAATTGATAACAATTTGCTTGATGACCTAAGTTTTTCTGATGAAGAAATAGAAAATTTAAAGGAAAAATATTCAGATATAATTACTCAAAATATAGGTAAGGATAATTTTAGTAAATTAACGAATCAAAATGTAACAATAAATAATCAAAAGTATATAACTAGTGCATATGCTCTAACTCTTACTAAAGAGCAATTAAATGATATTTTTATAAGTGTATTAGAAAATTTAAAACAAGATGATATTATTTTAAGCAAAATAGATAACATACAAAATAAGATAAATTTAATAACTTTATATAGACAAGATTCTTCAGTAAATATAAAAGAAGAATTTGTGAATAAGATAGACCAAGAAATTCAAAAAATAAATCAAAATAATATAGGAAGCGACCAAACACAGATAATAATTTATGAAATGGAAGGACAAACTGCTAGAATTTCAGTAAAAACAGCAGAATATGAAATAAACATGGATTATTTAGGTAATTTACAAAATAATTTTGCACAAATCACTTGGAAAAAAGGAGAAAATACAAGTGAAATAACATTAGAAAAAAATTCTCAAGAAGTAGACTTATCTATTCAAATAAATAATGAAGAAGGAAAAACAAAAACAATAACTTTTAAACAAACAAATAAAATTGAAAATCAAAATGAAACTAAAAATTATAATTTGATATATGAAGATGATGAACAAAGAGTTAATGCAAATATATTACAAAATATATCAATAGTACAAAATTTAGAAGATCAAATTACTACTAATGAAGAAAATGCCATAACTTTAAATACATTAGAACAAACTCAATTACAAGGTATATTAAATAATATACAAACTTCATTAAACAGTAAATTAGAATTATTAAGACAAGATATAAATACAAATGATATAAGTAATATGCTAATAAATATTGGTTTAATTAGAGATGGATCTGTATTACAATCTACAGGAATAACAGAAACAGAAAAGAATAGATATAATTCAAAATATGAATTATTACAAGGAGAAAATCTAAAAGGTGATGATATTTCTAAAATAGTAGATACAATTAAAGCAAATTTAATAAATCTTGAAATAATTTCTCCACAAGAATTGAAATTACAAATAGATAGACATCAAGGTAACGAAGAAATGTCTACTATATTGAAAAATTTCTTAGAAGATAATTCAAACCAAGAATATAATTTAAGAGTTGAATATGATGATGATGGATTAGTAAATGCACTTATTTTGACTATGGTAGAAAAAAATTAAAACATTGAAAGTGTTGAAAAATAAACTCAAAAGGCATGTTAAAAAAATGCAATAGTTACTGTTCAGACTTAAGTAATAAAAAATATCCTAATTAGCTATATGCTAACTGGGATATTTTTATATATTTTATT
>CALXAD010000025.1 GCA_944386195.1 uncultured Clostridia bacterium | reverse complement strand
TTGTACATTAAGAGGTTATGTAAGAGTAAAGTATATACTGTGTCTTTTTAATTGCTTTTACTTTTTCAATTCACATTCACATAAAAAGATACTTCAAATATTAAAAAAGCTTTAAAAAAAATTAAGCTTATGTTATAATTTGGGATATAAATGATACCTTAAAATAAGGAGTGATATCATATGCCATATATAGAATTTAAAAATGTTTGTAAAGAATATGAAATGGGAGAAATAAAGATAAAAGCACTAGATAATACTAATTTCCAAATAGAAAAAGGAGAATTAGTAGTAATAGTAGGTCCATCAGGAGCAGGAAAGACAACAGCACTTAATATTTTAGGAGGAATGGATACAGCAACATCAGGAAAAGTAATAGTAGATGGTAAAGAAATAACAAAATTGAAGAATAAAGAATTGATAGGATATAGAAGAGATGATATTGGTTTTGTATTTCAATTTTATAACTTAGTACAAAACTTAACAGCTTTAGAGAATGTCGAACTTGCAACACAAATATGTAAAGATTCATTAGATCCAGAAACAGTATTAGAAAAAGTAGGTTTAAGGGATAGAAAAAATAATTTTCCGTCACAATTATCAGGAGGAGAACAACAAAGAGTTGCAATAGCAAGAGCAATTGCTAAAAACCCTAAATTACTTTTATGTGATGAACCAACAGGAGCTTTAGATTATAAAACCGGAAAACAAATATTGAAATTATTACAAGATACAGCAAGAAAAGAAAATATGACAGTATTAATAATAACACATAATGGAGCATTAGCACCAATGGCAGATAAAGTAATTCATTTTAAAAATGGAACAGCAGAAAATATAGAAATAAATGAAAATCCAATGCCAGTAGAAGAAATAGAGTGGTAATTGCTTGTTGACCAGTTGGGGACGTTTCTTTTTGGACAAAATGTCCAAAAAGGGACACTTCTTTGTGAAGAACTGTCCACAAATGGACAAAATGTCCATTTGGAAACGTCCCTAATTGTCCAAGCGAATAAATGGAGGTGAAGTCTATGAAAAAAGCACTTATGAAAGATAGTGTAAAAGAAATAAAAAATACATATAGAAGATTTTTATCAATTTTACTAATGGCTTTTTTAGGTGTAGGATTTTTTGCAGGAATTAGAGCGACTTCGCCGGATATGGTAGATACAATAGATAAATATTATGATGAGCAAAATGTTTATGATATTCAAGTTTTATCTACATTAGGTTTAACAGAAGAAGATTTAAATGAAATATCAAAAGTAGAAAATGTAGAAGAAGCTATTGGGACGTATGAAAATGATGGAAAAGTTGAAATAGATAATACAGAAATAATAACAAAAGTAATGTGTGTAGACGATATAAATAAACCTGAACTATTAGAAGGGAAGTTACCTGAAAATAAAGATGAATGTGTAGTAGAGCCTAATTTTTTGACAAGAACTAATAAAAAAATAGGAGATACTATTAATATAGAAATAGAAAATACTCAAAATGATAATGGCGATGAAGTAGAATATTTAAATACTAAAGAAATGAAAATAGTAGGAACAGTTCAAAGCCCTCTTTATATATCAAGAGACAGGGGAAGTAGTTCTTTAGGTTCTGGAAAAATTAATTATTATTTATATATAAACAAAGACAATGTAAATGCAAAAGATGTATATACAAATATATATGTAAAAGTTAAAGGAGCAGATGAGTTTGAAACTTCAAGTGATAAATATAAAGAATTAATAAGTGATACTAAGTCAAAAATAGAAGAAATTAAAGATGAGAGGGAACAAGCAAGACAAGATGAATTAATAACAACAGCTACAAATAAATTAACAGATGCTGAAAATGAATTTAATGATAAAAAGAAAGAAGCAGAAGATGAGATTTCAAAAGCAGAGCAAAGAATAGAAGATAGTAAAAAACAAATAGAAAATGGCGAAAAAGAAATAAAAGAAAACGAAGAAAAGGCAAATAAAGAATTTGCTAATGCAGAAAAACAAATACAAGAAGCAAAAGAGACTATAAAAAAGCAAGAATCAACATTAAATGAAGAAGAAACAAAAGCAAATGAACAATTTAAAGAATTAGAATCTCAAAAAGCAGAGTTAGAAAAAAATTTAGATACTGTAAACAAAGCTTTAGATACAGCTAATTCTACATATAAAGGAATTTTAGAAGCATTTGAAAATCCTAATATAGATGCTCGGAAGCTTAGAATCATTAAATGGACAAAAGATAGCTTGTGAAGAACAGATAAAAAAATTACAACAAAGTAAAAATACTATTGTTTCTGGAATAAATCAAATAGAAAATGGGATTGCATCAGGAAAGAAAGAAATAGAAAATGGAAAAGCTAAATTAGAATCTGCTAAAAAAGAAATAGAAGAACAAGAAAATACATATCAAAAGACCAAATCTTCTAGTCAGAAACAAATACAAGAAGCCAAAAATAAAATAGAAGAATCAAAAAAAGAATTAGCTAGTGGAGAAGAAGAACTAAAGAAACAAAAAGAAGATGTAGAAAAACAATTAAATGATGCGGAAGCAGAATTGATTGATGCAAGAGATGAAATCTCAAAAATAGAAAAACCAACATGGTATGTTTTAGATAGAGAACAAAATAGTGGATATGCAAGTTTTATACAAGATACTCAAAGTATAGAGAATCTAGGAAATGTTTTTCCAATTGTGTTTTTTATAGTGGCAACGTTAATATCTTTAACATCAATGACTAGAATGGTAGAGGAACAACGTACGCAAATAGGAACACTTAAAGCGTTAGGATATAATAAATTTCAAATTGCTAGTAAATATATCCTTTATGCAAGTTTGGCAAGTATAATTGGTGGAATATTAGGAATGTGTGTAGGATTTGTATTGCTTCCTAAAGTAATATGGCTAATGTATTCTATGATGTATGAAATAGGAGACATTTCACTAAACTTTAATTGGAAGTATGGAACAATGGGACTTGGACTAATATTTATTTGTATGGTTGGTGCAACTGTTTATGCAGCAGTAAGAGAATTAAGAAGTACCCCAGCAATACTAATGAGACCAAAAGCTCCAAAGATTGGAAAAAGAGTTTTATTAGAAAGAATACCATTTATCTGGAAAAAACTTAGCTTTTCAAGAAAAGTTACAGTAAGAAATATATTTAGGTATAAGAAAAGATTTTTGATGACAATAATAGGAATAATGGGATGTACAGCTTTGATACTTACTGGTTTTGGACTAAAAGATTCTATTAGTAGAATTATGCCAGACCAATATGAACATGTATTTAATTATGATATTCAAATTAGTTTGAAAGATGGATTAGATAGTAGTCAAGAAGAAAGTTTAATAAGTAATTTAGATGGAAAAGATGAAATAACAAAAGTAGTAGAAACTTATATGACATCTGCAACAGCAATAAACGGAAATTTAGAAGAAGATGTTCAAGTTATAGTACCTGAAGATAAAAATTCTTTAGATGACATAATAAATATTGCAGATGTAGATACTAAAGAAAAAATAGTATTAAATGATAGTGAAATTTGTTTAACAGATAAAGCAGCAGAATTATTGGGAGTAAAAGCTGGGGATAAAATAATTCTTCAAGACAGTGATGAAAATAAACGAGAAGTAACAATTTCAAATATAGTAGAAAACTATGTTTATCACTATGTATATATGTCAAAAGACTTGTATCAAAATTTATATGGAAAGGATTATAAAACCAATGTATTGCTTGTCAATGATAATAATTTAACAGAAGAGCAAGAAGAAACATTAGCAAAGGAAATTATGAGTAATAATGAAGTTTCATCTGTTTCATTAATTTCAGAAGCAATAGAATCAATGGATGAAACTATGCAATCTTTAAATTATGTTGTTGTGGTATTAATTGTATCAGCAGGACTACTTGCATTTGTGGTTTTATATAATTTATCAAATGTAAATATTAGCGAAAGAATAAGAGAATTAGCAACAATAAAAGTTTTAGGATTTTATGATAAAGAAGTTTATGATTATGTAACAAGAGAGACAATACTTTTAACATTAATAGGAATTGTATTGGGATTAATTGCAGGATATTTCTTAAATTACTTTATAATAGGAACTTGTGAAATAAATATGTTAAGATTTAATAAAACAATAGAGCCACTAAGCTATTTATACTCAATATTAATAACAATAGGATTTACTTTAATAGTCAACATAGTAACATATTTTGCGTTAAAGAAAATAGATATGATAGAAAGCTTAAAAAGTGTAGAATGAGACAAGAGGGACGGAGCTTTTTTGTATCATTTTATAAAATTATATTGATTTTGAGACAAAAAAGCTCCGTCCCTCTTGTCTCAAAAAAATAATTGATAAAATACTTGCAAATTTGAATAAATTATAGTAAAATAGATATGTCGTAAAACCTTTAGCTTAGTTTTTTGCTTGCACCAGCTTTAAACTCAGCCTAAGGAATAAATAGAGTAGGAGGTGTATTTTAATATGATGACAAAGGAAAGAAAACAAGAAATAATTAACACATATAAAAGAGATGAAAATGATACTGGTTCACCAGAAGTTCAAATAGCTCTTTTAACAGAAAGAATTAATGAATTAACAGAACACTTAAAAGTTCATAAAAAAGATAACCATTCAAGACGTGGTCTATTAAAAATGGTTGGTAAAAGAAGAAATCTATTAAACTATTTAGTAAAAAAAGATGTAAATAGATATAGAGATATCGTTGAAAAATTAGGATTAAGAAAATAATAACAAAGGTAAAAGCCTATGCTTATTTTAGCACGGGCTTTTATCAAGAAAATATTATGTGACCACAAGTTGATTTAGGTAAGTAGCTTGTATAATGTGTTGGACTTTCTAGCATATTATAGAGGTTACAATCTAAAAACGACTTGAGGCACAAGGAAAGAGGGAGTAAAAATGTTTAAAACTTATGAAACAGAATCATCTGGAAGAAAACTAGTTATTGAAACTGGTAAAATGGCAGGGCTTGCCAATGGAAGTGTTTTAGTTCGTTATGGAGATACATGTGTATTAGTAACAGCTACAGCATCTAAAGAGCCAAGAGAGGGAATAGATTTTTTCCCATTATCAGTAGATTTTGAAGAAAAATTATATTCAGTAGGTAAAATACCGGGAGGATTCTTGAAAAGAGAAGGAAAACCTAGTGATAAAGCTATTTTAGCATCAAGAGCAATAGATAGACCATTAAGACCATTATTTCCAAAAGATTTTAGAAATGATGTAGTTATAGTTGCAACAGTACTTTGTGTAGAACAAGATAATTCTCCAGAAGTAGCAGCTATGATTGGTGCAGCAACAGCTTTAGCAATATCAGATATACCATTTAATGGACCAACAGCAGCAGTAGCAGTAGGACTAGTTGATGGAGAAATTATAATAAATCCAACGGAAGAACAAAGAGAAAAGTCAGATTTAACATTAACAGTTGCAGGAACTCTAAATAAAATAACAATGATTGAAGCAGGGGCAAATGAAGTTCCAAACGACGTAATGTTAGAAGCTATAAAAAAAGCACATGTAGAAATCAAAAAAATATGTGAATTTATTTCTTCAATACAAAAAGAAATAGGAAAACCAAAATTTGAATATCAATCATTTGAGGTAAATCATGAGATATATGAATATCTAGAAGAAAATTATAAAGATGAAATGAAAGAAAACTTATCTGAAAAAGATAAAGAAACAAGAGATAATAATATAGATAAATTAACAGAAAAAATAGAAGAAGCATATAAAGAAAAATATAGTGAAGAAGCTTTAGAAGAACATGATGCAGAAATAAAAGAAGCAGTAACTAAATTAGAAAAAGCCTGTGTAAGAGAAATGATATTCAAAGAACATAAAAGAGTTGATGGAAGAGCTATAGATGAAATAAGACCATTATCTTGTGAAGTTGGAGTACTTCCAAGAACACATGGTAGTGCATTATTTACAAGAGGACAAACTCAAGTATTATCAGTTGCAACTTTAGGAATGATTAGTGAAGAACAAACATTAGATGGAATAGATACTGAAGAATCAAAAAGATATATGCATCATTATAATTTCCCAAGTTATAGTGTTGGTGAAGCAAGACCATCTAGAGGACCAGGAAGAAGAGAAATTGGTCATGGAGCATTAGCAGAAAAAGCATTAGTTCCAGTAATTCCATCAAAAGAAGAATTTCCATATGCGATAAGAGTTGTATCTGAGGTATTGTCTTCAAATGGTTCAACATCACAAGCAAGTATATGTGGTAGTACATTAGCATTAATGGATGCAGGTGTACCAATAAAAAGACCAGTTGCTGGTATTTCAACAGGATTAGTGACAAGTCCAGATAATGATGAAGATTATGTAATGTTAACAGATATCCAAGGAGTAGAAGATTTCTTTGGAGATATGGACTTTAAAGTAGGAGGTACTAAAAAAGGAATAACAGCAATACAAGTTGATATAAAATGTGATGGATTAACTTATGACATAATCAAAGAAGCTTTCGAAAGAACAGAAAAAGCAAGAAACTATATTTTAGACAATATCATGTTACCAGTAATAAGTAAGCCAAGAGAAGAAGTATCAAAATATGCACCAAGAATTGTAACAACTACAATAAATCCAGATAAAATAAAAGATGTTATTGGACCTGGTGGAAAAATGATAAATAAAATCATAGATGAAGCAGGAGTAAAAATAGATATAGAAGAAGATGGACAAGTATTTATCTATTCAACAGATAGTGAAAAAGCTAAACAAGCATTAGAAATGGTAGAAGATATAGCAAGAGAAATAGAAGTTGGTGGAATTTATTACGGAGAAGTAGTAAGAATCATGAACTTTGGAGCTTTTGTAGATTTAGGATGTGGCGGAAAAGAAGGATTGTTACATATTTCTAAAATTTCTAAGAAAAGAATAAAAAATGTAGAGGATGTACTTCATGTTGGAGATAAAGTAACAGTAAAAGTAATTGAAATAGATGATCAAGGAAGAATTAATCTTTCAATGAAAGATTTAGAGGAAGAAAAAGAAGAAGAAAAACATGAAGAAAATGAATAATAAAAATCAAAAAGCTGTGGAATAAAATCCATAGCTTTTGATGGTAAAAAAACTAAAGAATGGAGAGAACTATGACTAAAACAGCAAAAAGCATAATAGGTAAAATTTTATATGTAATAACGATTATAATATTATGTATTCTACTTGTTTATGCATATAATTATTATCAAAGTAATAATTTTAATGATTTTGTAAAAAGTGAAGCAAATTTATATAAGTCACAGTTTAAAAGAGATAATACTGTAAAATATAATGATAATAGAAGTTATGAAATAATATCTCCAGATTATAATGATGCAATGTTTTATAAAACGATAAATGTAGAAAAAAATCAACCATATAAAATAACATGCATGGTGAAAACTGAAGATGTAGAAGCAGAAGATAATATATCTGGAGTAGGTGCACATATCTCGATTGAAGGCTCAACAGAAAGGTCTGTTGCAATTCAAGGAACAAGCGATTGGCAAAAAATTGAACTAATATTTAATAGTAAAAATAGAGATACAATAAATATTGGATTTAGATTAGGAGGAAATCTAGGAAAAGCTAAAGGAAAAGCGTGGTTTTCTAACTTTAAACTAGAAGAAGGAACTTTAGAAAATAATAGTGATTGGAAATTTGCATGTTTTATATTTAAAAATACAGATGTAAATTTAAATGGAAATGAAATAAAATTAGAAGTAACTAATAATGATATGGATGATATAAAAAATACATTAGAAAGATTTGAAAACTCTTGTTATACATTATCAGAAGGAAAAATGACAGCAAATTGTGAAATATATGAAATAGACACTCCAATAACAGAACTTTCATATGATGAAGAATTTGGATATTATGTCTCACCTGAAAATGTAGAAAAACAAATAAAAGATATAGTAGAAAGAAATGATTATGACCATATATTTGTGGTAGTAAGGCTCCGGAGATGAAGAACATGAAAATGATATACAAATAAATGATTGGATAGGCTTGGGAGCAATGGATTATTATGGAATAGGATTTTCAAATATAAGACTTCCTAATAGTAGTAAAAGTTATGTATATAGATATAATACAAGAATTAATCAATTTCCAGAAGAAGTATTTTTACATGAATTTTTACATACATTAGAAAGAAATAGTGAAGAATATGGATATACTGTTCCAGCATTACATGATTATGAACAATATGGATATGAAAATGAAGCTTTAGTGGGTCAAAAACAATGGTATGAAGATTATATGAATAAAAATATTAGGACAAGTAGTGGTAGAATAGGATTGCCAGAAGAGATATTTTCATTAAAACCTGCAAAAGAAAGTAATTTTAAAAATTCATATGAAGTAAATGTATTTGATGAGCCAGATAATATAATAGAAGAAATAAAAGAAATAGTAAATAAAATAATTGAGAGATTTTAGAAAGAAGGAATAAAATTGAAAGTAACAGATTTTGATTATTACTTACCAAAAGAATTGATAGCTCAAACGCCAATAGAAAAAAGAGATGAATCAAGATTAATGGTTTTAAATAGGAAAACACATACAATAGAACACAGAACTTTTAAAGATATTATAGACTATTTAGAACCTGGAGAAGTATTAGTAAGAAATAATACAAAAGTAATACCAGCTCGTATTTATGGGAAAAAGGAAACTGGAGCACATGTAGAATTTTTATTATTAAATAATATAGAGGGAGATATTTGGGAATGTATTGTAAGACCAGGAAATAAGCTACATGTTGGAACAAAAGTTATATTTGGAGATGGATTATTAAAAGCAGAAATCTTAGAAATAATGGATGGTGGAACAAGAAAAGTAAAATTTTTCTATGATGGAATTTTTAATGAAATATTAGATAAAATAGGTCTTATGCCACTTCCACCATATATACATGAACAATTAAAAGAAAAAGATAGATATCAAACAGTATATGCTAAATATGATGGTTCAGCAGCAGCTCCCACAGCAGGATTACATTTCACAGAGGAATTATTAAAGAAAATAGAAGAAAAAGGAATAATAATTGCAAATGTAACTTTACATGTAGGAATAGGAACATTTAGACCAGTAAAAGAAGATACAGTAGAAGAGCATAAAATGCATTCAGAACATTTCTATATAAAACAAGAAGATGTTGATAAAATAAATAATGCAAAAAAACAAGGGAAAAGAGTAATTGCAGTAGGAACTACTTCATGTAGGGTATTAGAAAGTATTGCAGATGAGAATGGAATGGTAAAACCAATAGAAGAGGATACAAGTATTTTTATTTATCCAGGATATAAATTTAAATGTTTAGATGGATTAATAACAAATTTCCATTTACCACAATCAACACTTTTAATGTTAGTATCAGCATTAGCGGGAAGAGATTATATAATGGAAGCTTATAAAGAAGCAGTAAAGGAAAAATATAGATTTTTCAGTTTTGGAGATGCAATGTTTATACAATAGTGAAAATTGTTTTTTATAAAGAAAAAGAGATATAAATATAAAAAATCATGAAGGAGGAGTAAATGAAACCAGCAGTAACATATGAATTATTACATGAATGTAAACAAACTGGAGCAAGAAGAGGAGTAATACATACACCACATGGAGATATACAGACACCAGTATTTATGCCAGTTGGAACTCAAGCTACAGTAAAATCAATGACACCAGAAGAATTAAAAGAAATTGTTAAAGCCCAAATAATATTGTCAAATACATACCATTTGTATTTAAGACCAGGAAATAAAATAGTAAAAGAAGCAGGTGGACTTCATAAATTCATGAATTGGGACAGACCAATTCTTACAGATAGTGGAGGATTTCAAGTATTTAGTTTAGGGGCATTAAGAACAATTAGTGAAGAAGGAGTTGAATTTAAATCACATTTAGATGGGAGTAAACATTTCTTCTCACCAGAATCTGTTATGGAAATAGAAGAAGATTTAGGAGCAGATATAATAATGGCATTTGATGAGTGTTGTCCGTATCCATCAACATATGAATATACAAAAAATTCTATGGAAAGAACCACAAGATGGGCCATAAGATGTAAAAAAGCACATAAAACAGTAGAAAGTCAAGCTTTATTTGGAATTATACAAGGTGGATTTTATAAAGATTTGAGGGAAAAAAGTGCAAAAGACTTGGTTGAATTAGATTTACCAGGATATGCTATAGGAGGAATTAGTGTAGGAGAGCCTAAAGAAGAATTCTTAGATATTTTAAGATATACAACACCACTTATGCCAAAAGACAAACCAAGATATTTAATGGGAGTTGGAACACCAGATTACTTAATAGAAGCAGCACTTGCTGGAATTGATATGTGCGACTGTGTACTACCAACTAGAATTGCAAGAAATGGGACAGCTTTAACATCTCATGGAAAGGTAGTAGTAAGAAATGCTATTTATAAAGAGGATTGGAGACCATTAGATGAAGAATGTGATTGCTATGCTTGTAAAAACTACACTAGAGCTTATATTAGACATTTAATAAATGCAAAAGAAATATTAGGAGTAAGATTATTATCAATTCATAACTTAAGGTTCTTGACTAATTTGATGGAAAAGGTTAGAATAGAAATAGAGAGAGATAATTTAGGTAGCTTCAAGGAAGAGTTTTATAAAAAATACGGTTATACCGACTAAATAGGAGGTTTACAAAGATGAATTTAATTGAAGAGAGTTTTCAAAACAAAGAGGAAAAAAAGAAAAAAAGAACAACAGGGATTATACTTGGTGCAATAATATTTTTGGTATTATTAATTATAGGAATAGCGTCATATTTGTTTTATATCGAAAGTACTACAATGAGAGTACTATTAGATGACCGAAGCAATGAAAGTTTAAAACAGATATTGGTATTTGGTGATGATGGAACAATTTATGTACCAATAAAAGAAATTGCAAGTTATTTTGGATATGATAGTTATAATGGTGAATATACACAAAGGTCAGAAGACCAAAGTAAATGTTATGTTCAAAATGAAAATGAAGTTGCAAACTTTTCTTTGAATTCTAATACAATATATAAATTAGACCTTACAACAGGTACTGATAATTATGAAAATGTTTATGTTGATGAGCCAGTAATTGCAAGAAATGGTGTATTATATGCGACTTCCGAAGCAATAGAAAAGGCATTTAATGTAAGTTTTCAATATGACCAAGAAAGAAATAGGATATATATTTATACACTTCCATATTTAATTCAAAGTTATTCATCAACTATATTGGATTATGGATATACTGCAATTAGTGAGGTATTTGCAAATCAAAAAGCAATATTACAAGATATGTTGGTTGTTACAAAAGGTGATAATGAAGATGTATTTGCAGTTATTAAAACAGATGGAACTCCTGTATTAGAGCCAAAATATGATGAGATAACATATTTACCAGAGACAGGTGATTTTAAAGTATCAACAAATGGAAAAGTCGGAATTTTAGGAAGCAATGGCTCAACTAAAGTACAAATAATGTATGATTCAATAGATTTGATGGATAGTGATGCAAAATTATATGTAGCTGAAAATGATGGAAAATATGGAGCAATAGATTTTAATGGAAATGTTAAAATATACATAGAAAATGATGAAATAGGAATGGATATTTCTCAATTTGAACAAAATAATATAAAGAATAAATATATTTTAGTAGGAAATTTAATACCAGCAAGAAAAGGCGAATTATGGGGATTATATGATAAAAACGGAAATTTAGTTGTAGATTATTACTATGATAGCTTAGGATATATAGCAAAAACTAGTAAAGATGCATTGAATTTACTAGTAATACCAGATTATAATGTATTAGTTGCTTGTAAAGATGAAAAATACACATTACTAAATTCAGTAGGAAGACAATTGTTCCAAGGACCAGTTGCAGATGATATTTATATGACAATTAGTGGCGGTCAAAGACATTATTATATAACAGCAAATAATCAAATTATGGATGCAGAAACTTATTTGAAGAATATTGGTGTAAGCAAAACAAATCAAGCTAATACTGTAAATAATTCAACAAATAATTTAAGTAATAATTCAAATAATGTAAATACAAATTCACAAAATAATCAAGTAAATACTGAAGAACAAGTTCAAGAAAATAATGAAGAGCAAAATCAAGATAATAATCAACAAGGAGAAGGACAAACACAAGAGGGACAACAACAGGTTCAAGAACAACAAAATCAAGAACAGCAAGGTCAGGAACAACAGAGTCAGGAGCAACAAAATTCCGAACAGCAAAGTCAAGAGCAACAAAATCCCGAACAAATAAATCAAGAGCAACAAATACAACAATAAAAAATGACAAGCTAAATTAGCTTGTTATTTTTTAACTTTACAAAATTATGTAAATAATGTATAATTTTGCTATCAGTAAAAACTGATAGTAAAAAGGCTTTTTCTTTTAAGGAGGAAAAATGACTAATAATAGAAAAAGGCTTTTTCTTTTAAGGAGGAAAAATGACTAATAATAGAAAAAGCAAAATATTTACTTTACCTGTTATACTGTATATAATATCTCAATTAATTATGCTAGTTGGCATGATTACTGCAATAATTTCTATATCTTTTTATACAGATACTAAAAATATCTTATGGCTTGTTATAAGTTTAGTATTGCTACTTTTTGGAAATTTTGGACTAAATTGCAATTTGCAAGATTTTACCAAAGTTACAAAAAGAAAAATGTGTAGATTAGTTTTAAGGACAATAGTTTCTTATATACTTTTCTGCCTAGTAATTTCTGCAATACTTTTAAAAAATATTTTCTTAGGAGCTCTTGCAGTAATTGCGTTTTTGGCACTTGGATATATATGGTATAAACAAGATTTTATAAGGTAAATATAACGAAAGCAGGAGGTAGAATAATTTCTATCTCTTGCTTTTATGTTATCTAACTTTACAAAATTATGTAAATAATGTATAATTTTATTATCAGTAAAAACTGATAGTAAAAAAGCTTTTTCTTTTAAGGAGGAAAAATGACTAATAATAGAAAAAGCAAGGTATTTATTATTAAAAATAATATAATAATTAAGATAATAGAACTGATATCAGTTTTTAGTGGAGGAGTTTTACTAAGAAAATTTATAGAAACAGGGGAAGGATATTTCCTAGCAATAAGTCTAATACTATTATTAATTACTTCATTAATTTTAGAGATGGACTTATTACCAATATCTGTTAAAACTGTTAAAGATGTGACAAGCAATAAAAAAGTAATATATCAATTATTAATTATGACAATAGTGAATTATATTACAATTATATTAGTGTTTTGTGCAATTGTCTTTAAGAGTATTTTATTAGGAATACTTTCCATTATTAGTGTCATTATCTTAGTTGGAATATCAATTAAGTTAGATAATAATAAATAAATGCCAAAAGGCAAGAAGTAGAAAATATCTATTTCTTGCCTTATTTTTCAATTATATAGAAAAAAACAATATAATGTGATAAAATATGACCACTTAGACTAATAGAAAAATTAATGAAAATATTATATAAATAAGAATAAAGAAAAGAGGTTTAAGATGAGTATAAAAATAGTAGATGGAAAAAGCTACTTGCCAAAACAAAAAATCTTAAATAATCAAATTGAAGAAAAGTTTTCATTAAAAGAGGGGTATATATATAAAAGAACAGGAATAAAAGAAAGATATTATGTAGAAGATGAAACAATAGAAAAAATGGCAATTGAAGTAGCAAAAAAAATAAATGAAAAAAATGACTTAAGTAATTTAGGATTAATAATAGTAGCAACAACATCAACTAAAAATTTGATGCCAGGTATAGCAAATGAAGTACAAAAATCACTAAAAATAAAATCATGTATAAGTCTGGATATCTTAGCTGGATGTAGTGGATTTATAAATGGCTTAGACATAGCAAGAATGTATATAGAATCAGGAAAAATAGAAAAAGCATTAGTAATAGGGGTAGATTTATTATCAAAAGCTATAGATAAAAAAGATTTAGGAACAGTAGCAGTATTATCAGATGGAGCAGGAGGAATTTTAATAGAAAAAGACAAAGAAAATAAAAAATATTTCTCAAATATAAAAGCAGAGATTGATAATAAAGGAATTTTAAATTATAATGTAGAAAGTAATTTGTATATGAATGGTAAAGAAGTTTATAAATATGCAGTTACAAATACTGTGGAAAACATAAAAGAATTATTAGAGATATCCAAAGAGGGCATAGAAAATATAAAATACATAATTCCACATCAATCAAATTTAAAAATAATGAAAGCAATAGCAAATAGATTAGGTATTGAAAAAGAAAAAATTTATATAAATATAGAAAAAATAGGAAATACATTTTGTGCTAGCATACCAATAGCAATATCCGATATGTTAGAACAAAATATGTTAAAAAAAGGAGATAAAGTAATACTTCTAGGATATGGTGGAGGATTAAATACAGGAAGTATAATGATAGAAATATAGGGGCAATTGGGGACGTTTCCTTTTGGACAAAATGTCCAAAAGGGGACACATCTTAATATATATCTGTCCCAAAAAGGACAAAATGTCCAAAAGGAAACGTCCCCAATGGGACATAAGGACATAAGGAGGAGTTTATTATGAAAAGAGCATTTTTATTCCCAGGGCAAGGAGCTCAAACAGTAGGAATGGGAAAAGATATTTTTGAAAAATATGAAGAAGCAAGAAAAGTTTATGATAAAGCTTCTGAAATTTCTGGTATAGATTTAAAAAAATTATGTTTTGAAGGTCCAGAAGAAGAATTAAATAAGACAGAAAACACACAAATTGCAATATTGGTGACAAGTTTGGCAATGGTAGAAGTACTTAAGTCAAAAGGAATTGAAGCTGAAATTTCTTGCGGTTTGAGTTTAGGTGAATATACAGCATTAATATATTCTGGAATACTTTCATTTGAAGATGGTATTAATTTAATTAAAAAAAGAGGATATTATATGGGGAATTTAATACCAGATGAAGAATATTCTATGGCAGCCGTAATTGGGTTAGATAGTAAAAAGATTGAAGAAGTTTGCAAAGAAATTATGGCTTTAGGAAAATTTGTTGTACCTGCAAATTATAATTGTCAAGTTCAAACAGTAGTATCTGGAAATAAGGAAGCAGTAGAAGAAGCAATAGAAAAATTAAAAACAGCAGGAGCAAAAAGGGTAGTACCACTAAAAACAAGTGGACCATTCCACACAAGCAAGTTAGAAAAAGCAAAAGAAGCTTATAGTAAAGAATTAGAAAATATAGATTTTAAAACAGGGAAAGTAAAAGTAATAAAAAATTTAGATGGTACATTTTATAAAGAAAATGATAATATAAAAGATATTTTATCAAATCATATAGTGAATCCAGTAAGATTTGATAAAGCTATAAAATTAATGAAAGAAGAAAATGTAGAAGAGTACATAGAAATAGGACCAGGAAAAACTTTAACTGGATTTGTAAGAAAAGATAATAAAGAAGCTAAAACTTATAATATAAATAGCTTAGAAAGCTTAGAAAATTATTTAAAGGAGGAAAAAGAATAATGGAAGAAAGAAAAGTAGTATTAGTAACTGGTGGTTCAAGAGGAATAGGAAAGGAAGTTGCTGAAGTTTATGCAGATAACGGATATGATGTAGCAATTAATTATGTATCTGACAAAACAGACGTAGAAGGAATTAAAAAAGAATTTGAAGGAAAAGGCGTAAAATGTTTATTAGTAAAAGGTGATGTATCAAAGGCTGAAGATGTACAAAACATGGTAGAAGAAGTAATAAGTGAATTTGGAAAAATAGATGTTTTAGTAAATAATGCAGGAATCACCAGAGATTGCTTACTCATGAGAATGAGTGAAGAAGATTTTGATAAAGTAATAGAAATAAATTTAAAAGGTACATATCTAGTAACAAAAGCAGTTACTAAATACATGATGAAAAAAAGACAAGGAAGTATTATTAATTTAGCTTCTGTTGTTGGAGTTGTGGGAAATGCAGGTCAAGCAAATTATTCAGCATCAAAAGCAGGAATAATAGGATTTACAAAAAGCGTTGCAAAAGAATTGGCTTCAAGAAATATAAGGGCAAATGCAGTAGCTCCTGGATTTATTGCAACAGATATGACAAGTGTATTAAAAGATGAAGTAAAAGAACATATAAACAGCCAAATACCATTAAAGAGAATGGGAACTGCAAGAGAAGTTGCAGAAGTAATATATTTCTTAGGTTCAGATAAAAGTTCTTATGTTACAGGTCAAGTAATAAATATAGATGGCGGAATGGTTATGTAGAAAATTTGACCAACCATACTAATGGAAAAATTTTAAAAAATGTGGTATAAATATATATTGAAGGAAAAAATTTAAAAATGAGGGGAAGAAAATGAAAAGAGTTGTTATTACAGGTTTAGGAGCAATTACTCCATTAGGAAATGATGCTAAAGAATTTTGGAAAGGCATTAAAGAAGGAAAATGTGGAATAGATTATATAAAATCATTTGATACAACTGATTTTAAAGTAAAAATAGCAGCAGAAGTAAAAAATTATAATCCAGAAGATTATTTTGATAGAAGAGAAACAAAGAGATTAGATAAGTTCTCACAATATGCTATGATAGCTTCAAGAGAAGCTTGGAAAGATAGTGGATTAGATAGAGAAAAAGAAAATATGGAAAGAGTAGGAGTTGTAATTGGTTCTGGAATTGGTGGAATCGAAACAATAGAAAGAGAAAATAAAAAATGTAATGAAAAAGGACCAGATAGAGTATCTCCTATGTATATACCAATGGGAATAATAAATATGGCAACTGGAAATGTAACAATTGATTTAGGAGCAAAAGGTGAATCAATGGCAATGGTAACAGCTTGTGCGACAGGAACACATTGTATTGGTGAAAGTTATAGAATGATAAAACATGGTTACCAAGATGTTATGATAGCAGGAGGAACAGAGGCTGGAATAACGCCACTTAGTATAGCAGGATTCTCAAATATAAAAGCATTAACTAAAACAGAAGATATAAATAGAGCAAGTATCCCGTTTGATAAAGAAAGAAGCGGATTTGTAATGGGAGAAGGAGCAGGAGTTGTAGTTTTAGAAGAATTAGAACATGCTCTAGCAAGAGGAGCAAAGATTTATGCTGAAGTAGTAGGATATGCAGCAACATCAGATGCATACCATATTACATCACCAGCACCAGAAGGTGAAGGTGGAGCAAGAGCTATGAAATTAGCAATGAAAGATGCAAATGTAAAACCAGAAGAAATAACATATATAAATGCACATGGTACATCAACACATTTAAATGACTCTTGTGAAACACAAGCAATAAAAACAGCATTAGGAGAAGAAGCTTCTAAGAAAGTAATGGTAAGTTCAACAAAGAGTAATACAGGACATTTATTAGGAGCAGCAGGTGGAATAGAAGCAATAGTATGTGCCAAAGCAATAGAAGAAGGATTTGTACCACCAACAATAAATTATAAAGTACCAGATGAAGAATGTGATTTGGATGTAGTTCCAAATGAAGGAAGAAATGTAGAAATCAAATATGCAATGTCAAACTCATTAGGATTTGGAGGACATAATAGTACACTTCTATTTAAGAAATATGAATAATATTGTAAAAGTTTATATTTAATATAAAGGAAGGGAATAAAAATGGATTATAAAGATATAAAAAGATTAATTGATGATATGGGAGATTCAAAAATAGATTCATTAAAAATAGAGTTTCCAGATGGAGTAAAAATTAGTATGTCAAAAAACAAAGAAAAGGAAGTTGTAATAACTTCTGCACCTCAACAAAGTATTATAGAAGCAAGTGCTCCAATGACAGCTCCAGTTGTAACAGAGAAAAAAGAAACAGCATTAGCAAATACAGAAAATAAACAAGAAGAAAATTTTAAAGTAGTAAAAAGTCCAATGGTAGGAACATTTTATGCAAGTTCATCACCAGAAAAAGACCCTTTTGTAAAAGTAGGAGACAAAGTACATAAAGGTCAAGTTTTATGTATTATAGAAGCTATGAAATTAATGAATGAAATAGAATCAGAATATGATGGAGAAATAGTTGAAGTATGTGTAAATAATGAAGATATGGTAGAATATGGAACACCTTTATTTAAGATAAAATAATTTTTAGGAGGAATAAAATGTTAAATAAAGAAGAAATAAAAAAGATAATTCCACAAAGAGAGCCTTTTTTAATGATTGATGAAGTAGAAGAATATACTCCGGGAGAAAGTGCTATAGCATATAAACATGTTAATGAAAATGAATATTATTTTAAAGGACATTTCCCAGGAAATCCAATAATGCCAGGAGTATTAATAGTAGAGTCATTGGCACAAACAGGAGCAGTTGCAATACTTTCTATGGAAGAAAATAAAGGGAAAAATGCTTTGTTTGGAGGAATTGATAAATTACGTTTTAAAAAACAAGTTGTACCAGGAGATACTTTAAAATTAGAAGTTAAAATAATAAAACGTAAAGGACCAATAGGAGTAGGAGAAGCAATAGCTACAGTAGATGGAAAAATAGCAGCAAGAGGGGAATTAACTTTTGCAGTAGTGTAAACCTTAAACAAAGTTAAAAACGTACTTAAATATCTCAAAGGAAAGGGAGTAAAAAATGTTAAAGAAAGTTTTAATTGCTAATCGTGGAGAAATAGCAGTAAGAATAATAAGAGCTTGTAGAGAAATGGGAATTAGAACAGTTGCAATATATTCTGAAGCAGATAAAGATGCTTTACATGTTAGTTTAGCAGATGAAGCTGTTTGTGTAGGACCAGCAACATCTAGTAAAAGTTATTTGAATATGAAAGCAATTTTGGAAGCAGCATGCCTAACAGGAGCAGATAGTATTCACCCAGGATTTGGTTTTTTATCTGAAAATAGTAATTTTGCAAAAATTTGTGAAGAGATGGGAATAAAATTTATAGGACCAAATCATAAATTGATAGAATTACTTGGAAATAAGGCACAAGCAAAAGAAACTATGAAAAAAGCAGGAGTTCCTGTAGTACCAGGTTCAGAAGGTTTAATAAAATCTAGAGAGGAAGCAGTTTCTTTGGCAGAACAAATAAAATATCCAGTAATGCTTAAAGCATCAGCTGGTGGTGGTGGAAAAGGAATACGTGTAGCTTATAATAAAGACCAATTAGAAAAAGAGTATGATTTAGTAAAACAAGAAGCTAAAGTATCATTCAATGATGATAGTTTGTATTTAGAAAAGTTTATAGAAAATCCAAGACATGTAGAAATTCAAATATTAGCTGATGAGCATGGAAATTGTATTCATTTAGGAGAAAGAGATTGTTCTATTCAAAGAAGAAATCAAAAAGTATTAGAAGAAACACCATCTAGTATTTTGGATGATAAAACAAGAAAAAAAATGGGAGAAGTTGCAGTAAATGCAGTAAAAGAAATAGGGTATAGCAATGCTGGTACAATTGAATTTTTAGTTGATAAAAATAAGGATTTTTATTTCATGGAAATGAATACTAGAGTACAAGTAGAACATCCAATAACAGAAAGTGTTACGGGAATTGATATTATAAAAGAGCAAATAAAAATAGCAAGTGGAGATCCTTTAAGTTATAAACAAAAGGACATTACTTTTACAGGACATAGTATGGAAGTAAGAATAAATGCTGAAGACCCAAGCAAAAACTTTATGCCATGTCCGGGAAAAATAACAGATTTACATTTGCCAGGAGGAAATGGAGTAAGAATAGATACAGCAATATATCCAGGATATACAATACCTCCATATTATGATTCAATGATAGCTAAAATTATCGTACATGGAAAAAATAGAGATGAGTCAATTGCTAAAATGAAAAGTGCTATTTCAGAATTAGTAGTAGAAGGTATTACAACTAATGCAGATTTTATATTAAAAATATTAGAAGATAAGGATTTTGTAAGTAATAATTATGATACTTCATTTATTAGTAAAAAATTCGGAAAGAATAAAAAATAAATTTCAAAAAAAAGTAAATGTTTTTTCAAAAAAAGCATTTACTTTTTTTGAAAAATTGTATACAATATGTTTGGGAATTTGTAGAAAAAAGTTTAACTAAAGAAAATATTGGAAAGAAAGGGAGAATTTTAATGAAAATACTAATGTTAACATGGGAATACCCACCAAGAGTTGTTGGAGGAATATCAAGAGTTGTATATGATTTATCAAGAACATTACACAAAGATGGACATGATGTTACAGTTATTACTTACAGAGAAGGAGATGCACCTTATTTTGAAGATGATAAAGGTGTAAAAGTATATAGAGTAGATAATTATATGATAAATCCTAATAACTTTATTGATTGGATATTACAATTAAATTTTAATATGATTGCAAAGGCTAATGAAATTATGCTAAAAGAAGGAAATTTTGATGTAATACATGCCCATGATTGGTTAGTAGCTTATTGTGCAAAGACATTAAAAAATTCTTATAATATACCAGTTGTAGCAACAATTCATGCTACAGAATCAGGAAGAAATAGTGGAATACATGACGAACAACAAAGATATATAAATGATACAGAATGGATGCTAACATATGAAGCATCAGAAGTAATTGTAAATAGTAATTATATGAAGGGTGAGTTACAAAGATTATTTGGTTTACCATATGAAAAGATAAATGTTGTACCTAATGGAGTTAATCTTAATTTATTTAACGGTTTTGAAAGAGATTATAATTTTAGAAGAAAATACGCAATGGATAATGAAAAAATCATTTTATTTATGGGAAGACTAGTGTATGAAAAAGGAATTCAACATTTAATAGCTGCAATGCCTAAAATTTTAAATGGATACCATGATACTAAACTTATTATTTGTGGTAAAGGTCCAATGGAACAAGAATTAAGACAACAGGTAAATAATTTAGGTATAGTAAATAAGGTATATTTTGCAGGATATATGAATGGAAAGAATGTACAAAGAATGTATAAAGCAGCAGATATTGCAGTATTTCCAAGTACATATGAGCCATTTGGAATTGTTGCGTTAGAAGCAATGCTTTCAGAAAGACCGGTTGTGGTATCAGATATTGGTGGATTAAATGAAATAGTAGAACATAAAGTAAATGGTATGAAAACTTATTGTGGAAATCCAAATTCTATTGCTGATTCAATATTAGAATTATTATATGACCATAAATTGTGTGCAGATATAACAAGAAGAGCTAAAAATAAGGTAAGAAATGAGTATAATTGGAGTAAGATAGCACAAGATACACATTTTGCATATCAAAAAGCAATTTGTGAATCTGTTGCTGAAAAACAAAAAAGAGAATTGGAGCAAGAAAGAGCAAGAAAAACTAAAAAATCTAAAAATACTGAGAAAGAAATTACAAATTTACTTAGCTTTAAAAAACGTCAAGCGTATGCATAAGGTACAATTAACAAGGCTTTTAGAGCCTTGCTAATTTATTTCAAAAAAATATGAAAAAAATTGAAAAAATCTATTGACAAGAATTAAAAAAATTAGTATAATAAGTCTTGTCGGAAGACATGGTCGCTTAGCTCAGCTGGGAGAGCATCTGCCTTACAAGCAGGGGGTCACAGGTTCGAGCCCTGTAGCGACCACCATGTTTTACGGCCTGGTAGTTCAGTTGGTTAGAACGCTAGCCTGTCACGCTAGAGGTCGACGGTTCGAGCCCGTTCCAGGTCGCCATTTTTATATATGGCTTGATAGCTCAGTCGGTAGAGCAAGGGACTGAAAATCCCTGTGTCAGTGGTTCGATTCCACTTCAAGCCACCATAACCATTGATATTTATAAGAGTGTATAGATAAATAGTTTATCCTATAACTAATAGTGATTAGTTATAGGATATTTTGTATGTTAAAAACTAATGTTAATTTATAATATCTTAATATTTAATGAAATAATAATAAGAAATCTAAATAATTTTCAGAATGAAAGTTGATTTAAATTTCTTATTTTTGTTTGCAATTAAAATAAAATAATGGTAAAATAAAAAATGATGAAACGCATTAACTCCGTTGCATCAATAGTATTAACAATATGAATCGTGCAAATTGCACAAGGAGAAAAAATGGATTTCAACAAGAATTCCGAAATTACTGCAGATGAAATTGCCGAAGCAATGACTAAAGAAACGCCTTGGCAAATAAGACCAGAAATGGTAACAAAGATTAAGCAAAATGAAGGGGAATCTGATACTTATTATTCAGCCAAAGTAGTTGATAAGAATGTAACAGTTCTTTGCTGCGTACATAACGGACGTTTTGTTGTAAGATATATTCTGTGGTAATACATGAAGAAAGGCTCTTAATTTTTAAGAGTCTTTCTTCATTTTCATATTATTTCCATAACGTTTAACTTTTTGAGTAGTTGTTTTTTCAAATTCTTTATCACGAATAACAAAGTTTTTGATATGTTTATAATTAGGAAGCTTTTTATTAACACTTGCAACTACATCAGAAATTAATTTTCTTATTTCTTCTTTAGTAGGGACAGTTCCTTTTAAGTATTCTTTAATAGCTTCAAAATTTGGATATATTTGAGCATTAACATATGTTTCATCATCATCCTCTTTTTGAATACCAAGAACGAGAGATTCTGAAATAAGAGGATTATCATTTAAATAATATTCAACTTCTTCTGGATAAATGTTTTTACCATTTTTAGTAACAATAACAGATTTACATCTACCAGTAATATATAAATAACTATCTTTATCAATTTTGCCTAAATCACCTGTATGAAACCATCCATCAATGATACTTTCTTTAGTCTTTTTTTCATCTTCGTAGTATCCAAGCATAACATTAGGACCTTTTACAATAATTTCACCAACACCTTCATCATTAGGCTTGTCTATTTTATATTCTACATTAGGAATAGGAAGTCCTGCAGCATCATCTTTTTGAAAGAAATCAGTATTTCCTGCAACTAAAGGAGAACATTCAGTTAACCCATATCCTTGAAGTGTATTTAAATTTAAATCTCTAAAATCAGATAATATATTTGGATTAGCAGCAGCAGCACCAACTATAAATACACGAAGTCTTCCACCTAAGGTATTTTTTACCTTTGCTTTAACAATTTGCTTTAAAAAGAAAGGTAAATTAGGGTAAGGATTGCTATTATCCTTGCTTCTATATTTTTCTGGTAATGATTTATTTAAGTTTTTTATTATTGTTTTATGCATTTTTTCTAACAATAGGGGTACACACAAAATTACAGAAGGATGGAATTCTTGCATATTTTGAGATATATAACGTAATCCTTCACAATGAACAATGCTTGCCCCACTATATATTGGGAGCAAAAATCCTAAAGTACATTCATAAGTATGATGCAAAGGAAGTATTGAGAAAAATAAATCACTTCTTTTTACTTTAACAATTCCGTATGTAGAAAGTAAATTAGAACATACATTTCTTTGTGATAAACATACACCTTTTGCATTACCAGTAGTACCAGAAGTAAAAAGTAAAATTCTAAGTTCATCTGGATTTACTTTTATATTATCAAAATCAGTATAACCTGAAAGATAAAGTTTTTTACCTTCATTTAGTATTGTATCAAAATTGTTTTCAAAAGTAATAAAATACGTATCTGGATATTCTATTTTTTCTATATTAGAAGAAACATCATTTAAATTTTTCTCGTCGCCTAAAATACATACAGTTTGTGAAACATTCATAAAATTAATAATATCATCTGTGTGTAATTCTTTATCAATAGGGACGACGATTCCCACAATTGTTGCTGCCATATAAGAAACACACCATTTATAACTATTTTTTCCAATAACAGCTATACGCTTGTTTAGGAATCCTTTTTTTAATAGGGAAGTTCCTAAATATATAACATCATTTTTAAACTCTTCATATGTTATGGATTTAATATTTCCGTCTTTATCTTTTAATTTAAAAGCAGTTCTACTACGATAAATACTACCTGAACGATATAACATATCTTTTAAATTAGTAACTTCTTCAGTTTTGTGATATTTCTTTTTTAATTGTTCTGCTACAGTTAAATTCTCTTTCATAGGCTTTCCTCCTTATTTATAACGATAAAAAATAAAGTTTGTATCTTTTTTTAAAGTAACACTTCCATCATAAATTGATTGGTCATCGGACTCTAATGGTATATCTAAATAAATGGTGCATTTAAATTCTTGGTCTAAATTATTTGTTATATTAATATCAAAAGATAAACTACTACTTATAGGATTTAATAAAACATTACATCTTTTTAATAATGTGCCATCATAAGTAATAGGAGAGCTAGTATCTGTTAAAGTATAATCTGTTTTTATATTACTATTTACATAACTTAAGACAATAGGATTAGCTAAATTATTATATAAAGTAGGAGTATCTAAATTTGCTTCATCACTTGATGTTATTGTAAAATCTAATCTATCATTAATTAAATTAGAATCAACGATATCACTTTTAGCAAAATTATAAATATTTTTATAATATAAATTTGGAGTTCCCATTTCTGGTACTTTTGTAAATTTTATATTACTAATAGAAACAGATTTTAATGTATTTTCTAAAGTTTTTTCTTCTTGAGGACTATCTATAAATAGTGCCATATCTGTGTATTGGTATAAATTTTCAATTGTAAAATTTGTACTAGATGCAGACTTATTTTTTGCATCACAACTACTAAAAAATGTTACATTATTAATTTCAAAAATAGTCTTTTCATTTTTACTAGAAAAGTCCATTACAGAATTTTCAAAGTTAATTTTTAACACATATTTATTAAATAATAAATAAGCAAGTAGAAATACAACAAATAATAAAAAAATAACAATAATAGTTAAAATGAATTTTTTTGTGTCAATACTTTTTAATTTTTCTTTAATGTTTATTTTTTGTTTTTTATGATTACCTTTATTTTTTTTATCCATAATTCCTCCTTTGTAAACACCTATATAATATTATAAAAATAAAATGAAATCAAGTGGTTTTATTTATAATCAGAAAAAAAGAGTAAATCTGCTTTTAATATTTTTCTTTTGAATTTTGACTGGTAATATATGGTAACCGCCTATT
>CALXAD010000024.1 GCA_944386195.1 uncultured Clostridia bacterium | reverse complement strand
ATTTAAGATAAGTGCACGATTTTTTTACAAAAAAATGTTGAAGTGATTTTAATCACCCCAACATTTATTATAGAACCATTTAAAAAGTGAGAATAAAATACCTAGATATATAATAAATTTAAGAAAAATAAAAAAATGGATGGAAAATAATAATACTACTAATCCACCAAGAACGTATGGAAAAGATTTAAGCCAAGAAGAACAAAGATTGGGAAAGTCATATAATTATATAAGAAGAAAAGTAAATGAAACTTATATAAATTTAAAATCAGATGAAGAAATAGAAAGATTCGAAAAGCAAAATCCAGAGATGAAAGAGGCAAAAGAATTTATACAATTGGTGGAGAAAAATAAAAAACATACATATTTAGAAAATGCTAAAAAAATAAAAATATGGATGATAGAAAATAAGAAAAATAAACCACCTAGATACAATGGCAAAAATTTAAGTGAAGAAGAAAAAAAGCTAGGATTAGATTTAGAAATAATAAAAGAAAAATTAATAAGAAAATATGAAAAATTAAAAGATGAAAAAGACAAAAAGAAGTTTAAACAAAGACATCCAGAATTAGATGAAGTTGTTGAAATATTAAATTGGATTAAGGAAAGAAATATTCCAACATATTTAAAAAACGCAAGAGAAATACAATCGTGGATGATAAAAAATAATACAAATAAACCACCTAGAGCAGGTGGAAAAAATGTAAGTGAGGAAGAAAGAAGATTAGGCAATGCTTTAGATAAAATAAGACAAAATTTAATAAAAAAATACCAAGAATTACAAAACGAAAAAGATAAAGAAATGTTCAAACAAAAACATCCAGAACTAGAAGAAGTAATTAAAATAATAAATCAAATTGATAAAAATAATGTTCCAATTTATTTACAACATGTAAGAGAAGTAAAAAAGTGGATGTTGGAAAATAATACAACAAGACCGCCTAGAAAACAAGGAATAAATCTAAGTGATGGAGAAAAGAAGTTAGGAATAAAACTAGCAAGAGTAAGAAATGGATTTATTAAGGTATATAAAAATTTAAAAACAGAAGATGAAAAGAAAGAGTTTAGAAAAAAACATCCTGAAACAGATGAAATATTAAAAACAGTAGAATTAATTGATAAAAATAATATATCACCATATTTGAAGAATGCTAAAGAAATAGAACAGTGGATGGAAAAACATAATACTAACGAGCCACCTAAGTCAAAAGCTAAAAAATCAACTAGTAAAGAAAGTAGATTAGCTAAAAAATTAGCTACTATAAGAAATCAATTGATTAAACCATATAGAAATTTAGAAACAGAAGAAGAAAGAATAGCTTATAAGAAAAAGCACCCTGAAATTGATGAAGTTATAGAAATAATTAATTATATAGACGAAAGAAATCCTAAGGCAAAGAGAAAAGAAAATAAAAATGAAGATTTTAATGAAGCAATTAGCACAATAGAAAATTATATTTTAAGACCATATATGGAATTGCAAACAGAAGAAGAAAGAATTAAATATTTAAAAAAACATCCAGATTTAAAATATATAGTAGATTTGTACGAAGAAATAACAAATACTAGAAATGAAAAAAGATTACAAGAAGCTAAAAATAAAAGAAATGATGCTAAAGATAAAGGAGAAAAAGCAAGGAAACTACAAGAAGAAGTAAAAAGCAAATTAGATAAAGAAATATCAAGAGAATAATAAATACATTTTGTAAATAACAAGCAAATAAACAGACTTTACTTAAGAAGTCTGTTTTGCTTTAATAACAAATCTATTATTATTTAAATTATTACAAGTAATTAAAGTAAGTTCTTTAATATTTTTGTCATAATTATAAATAGGAGATAAATCATCTTCTTTAACTTCATAATTTTCGAAAACAATATATGTGTATTTATAGCCTAGATTATCATAAATAAAAATTTCATCATTTGGAGATAAAAGATTTATTTTACTAAAAAACATATTATTATTATAATTATGACCTGCAATACAAATGTTATCATTTTTAGTTAAAGAATCACCATAAAATTTACAAGGGGAGACTTTTAAATTATCTTCAGAAAGACTAGAAAAAATAGGATAATATAAATTGATTTTTGGTATTTCTATAATACCAAATAGATTATTTTCTTGAGTATCTTTATTTGAAGATTCATTATTATTATTTGAAACATCAGCATAAAGTTTATAAATATTATAATTACCAATTAAATTATCTGATAGACGTTCTTTATTTTGTAAAGAATATGAAGTATAAGCAATAAAACCTATAAGTATAATAATTGTAATTATAGATAGTATAAATTGAACTTTAAAAAATTTCTTATTTGATTTTTTATTATTTTTAATTTTTGTACATAATATTTGATTCATAATTTATATTTTATGTAAAAATTATAAAAATATTAGTAAACTTACTTGTAAAAGAAAAAAGATTTTGTTATTATATACTAGAGCAAAGGAGAGAAAAGTGAAAGTTACAGAAGAACAAGAAATAAGATTAAAAAAGAAAAATGTTAGAATATTTCCAATATATAAAACGGTATCTTGGGATTTATTATTTTATTATCCGATTATTTTCTTATTTTTAACACAAATAAAAGGATTTTCACCTTCACAGGTATTACTTTCTGATGCATTTTATACATTATCAAATACATTTTGGCAGTTACCAGTAACAAGCTTAGTAGACAGAATAGGAAAGAAAAACTGTTTAATAATTGGAAATGTGCTGTATTCGGCAAGTATATTAGCAATGATATGCTTGAATAGTTATTATGAATTATTATTAATTCAATTTATTTATGCATTAGGATATTCAATAAAAGGAATATGTGAATCAAATATATTGTATGATTCATTACCAGTTGGAGAAAAGAGAGGAAAAGTATTTTCTACAATTGACCGGTAAATCTTCATCATATTTTTATTTATTTGATGCAATTTCTTCAGCAGTTGCAGGATTTGCATTTGCAATAAATGGTTATATTCCAATGGTTTTATGTTTTTTATGTTGCATTGCATCTACTGTTATATCATTTAAATTTAGACATACTGCAATAGTAGAAGAAGAAGTAAAACCAGTAAGCCTAAAAGAATATTATGGTCAAATAAAAGACTCAGTAAAATTTTTAATAAAATCAGATAGAATAAAATTACTAATATTACTTAATGCTGTATTTTTAGGATTAGTTACAGGTATTATAAATTTAAGAAGTAGTATGTTAACAGAAATGCATGTACCAGAAGCATATTTTGGAATTGTATTTGCAATATTACAAGTAGGTGCTGCAATATCTTCAAGATATAGTGAAAAAATTCATAAAGCATTTAGAAATAAAACTTTAACATATTTAACACTTCCTGTTACAGTTTCTTGTATATTAGTAGGATTTATTGGAAAAGATACTTTATCAAAATCATCTTTAATATTAATAGTTTTATTATTCTTAATTCAATATGCAATAAAAGGACCATATAGAGCTTTAATGTCAAGATATATAAATAATTTTACAAATAGAAAAATAAGACCTAAATTAACAGCTTTAAGCTATTTACTTTCAAATTTATTTACTGCAGGAGTATCTTTATCATGTTCACTTTTATTAAGTATAACTACAACTGCAAATACATTTATAGTAGTAGGATGTATAACGACAATTTTTGCAGTATTAATATTAGATTATATGAGAGGAAGAGTAGGATTAAAACCAGAACAATATAGTAAAGAAGATTTAAAATATAGTTTATATAGACCAGATTTGGATAAGAAAAAAACGTCTAAATAATTATTATTTAGGCGTTTTAATATTCTCTTACTTCTTTTGTATACAGTTTAGGAGTTACTTCAAATCTTATTTTAAAACAATCAAAATCAAATAATTCATTTTCATCTAAACAATCTAAATAAATATCAAGTTCTTCAAGATTTCTACAAGCTGCAATTATAATGGGATTTAAATTATATTTAAACATTAATTCAAAAGCTAAATCAATTGCTTTTAAAAATGAGCCATGTTCTTTTTTTATAACTAAATTTATAGTTTCTCTAAATCTAGAACTGATTGAATGTTTAAAATTATTCAAAGGTAATATATAATTTTTATTAATAACATCATCTATTGAAGAATAAATATCTTTATTTTTATTATAAATTTCTTCCACATCTTTATATTTATAAGGTAAATATGCTTTTTGGTCTTTTTCTGAAATAATTAATGTATCTTTGTCCATAAGAACCTCCTTAAAAATAATTATAACTTTAAAATAAAAATAAGTAAATATAAAAAATATTACATTTATGTAACAAGAAAAAAATTATTGAAAACAAACTAATCATATGATATATTATATGTGAAAAAGTTAGAAACAAAGGAGAAAAAACTTGTATAAAATTAGTAATTTTTATAAGTCAAGTAGAAATCTATATTATTTTGGAAAAACACTTGGAATTTTATTAAGTTTAGTAATAGTATTTTTAATAATTTTTAATATAACTCTAATGGTTAAATCAATAATAAATCCTAATAAATTACCGGATTTTTTAGGATTAAAAACTTTTGTAATAGTTTCAGAAAGTATGGAACCTACAATAAATCCAGGTGATGCTATATTTATAAAAGAAGTTCCACAAAATGAACTTAAAGAAAATGATATAATTTCTTTTAAAGATGGAAATATTATAAATACACATAGAATAGTAAGGATAAATAATGATAATGGAAAAATAACATATACAACTAAAGGGGATAATAATAAAAATGAAGATAGAATTGCAGTTTCCTATGATAAGATAGAAGGAAAATATGAATTTAAACTTTCAAAAGTAGGAATATTAATAGAAATAATTAAAAGTAAAGCAACTTTAGTAATTTTATTAGTCATTTTAATGTTAATTTCTTATTACCAAGTAAGAATATCAAAAAGAAAATTAAAAAGAAAAGAAGAAAGATATAATTATAACAATAAAAAATTACAAGAAAGCATTAAAAAAGTAAATAAAAGGAAGTGAAATATGTGTATAAAGCTATTTTTATAGATATAGATGGAACTTTAAGAGATGATAATAAAAAAATATCAAAAAGAACAAAAGAAGCAATAAAAAATATAGTTGATTTAGGAATACTAGTAGTTATATGTTCAGGAAGACCATATAAAACAACAATAGAAATAAGTAAAGAAGTATCAGCAAGTAATATAATAATTAGTTCTAATGGAGCATTTGGTTATGATTATAAAATAAAAAAATGTTTCTATAAAAATAAAATGCAAAAACAAGCTTGTATTGAATTATATAATTTAGCTAAAAAATATGATGTTAATTTTATTATGAATACTGAAATAGGAAGATTTAAATTAAAAGAAACAGATAATAAAGAAGATAAAATATTAAATGAGCCAATTGAAAGTTTTTTAGAGAAAATTGATGTTATGCAATGTTTAATCCAAGATAAAGATTTTGAAAAAATAAAGAGTCTAAAAAAAGAAATAGAACAAATAGAGGGAATAGGAATTAAAAATCAATCAAAAGCTTTAGTTGATAAAAATCATAAACCAAAAGAAGTAACCTACTATGATGTAGCAGATATAAATACATCTAAAGGAAATGGCGTAAAAATGGTTTGTAAATCTTTAAATATTGATTTAAAAGATACAATATCAATAGGAGATGATTATAATGATGTTTCAATGTTTGAAACTACTGGTTTTAGTATAGCCATGGGAAATGCAAATGAAGAGGTAAAGAAAAAAGCAAAATATGTAACATTAACAAATAATGAAGAAGGAGTAGCTTTGGCTTTAGAAAAATTATTAAAAAATAGGGGAGAGGAAGTTTTATGAAATATTTAACATTAAATAATGGTATAAAAATACCGCAAATAGGATTAGGAATATATGATTTACATGAAGAAGAAGCTATTTTAGAAGCAATAGATATGGGATATAGATTGTTTGATACAGCTCAAATGTATGGAAATGAAAGATTACTAGGAAATGCAATAAAAAAATCTAATGTGCCAAGAGAAGAATTTTTTATTACAACAAAATTATATTATCCAAGTAAGAGTTATGAATTTGCTAAAAAAGGTATAGAACAATCATTGCATAATCTACAATTAGATTATATTGATTTAATGCTAATACATGAACCATATAAAGAATCTTTAGAAATGTATAGAGCATTAGAAGAAGCATATGAAGAAGGAAAAATTAAAGCAATAGGAATATCTAATTTTAATGAAGAATTGTATTTAGATTTTATTAAAAAATGTAAAGTCATCCCTGCTGTTAATCAAGTAGAAGCACATGTATTTTTTACAAGAAAAGATTTACAAAAAGTAATGTTAGAAAATGGAACTTTAATGGAAGCATGGAGTCCACTTTGTGCTGGTAAACATGATATTTTTAATAATGAAGTTTTAATTTCTATTGGTAAAAAATATAATAAAACAGCAGCTCAAATAGCTCTTAAATATTTATTATCAAGAGATATTATAATAATTCCAAAATCTGCAAATAAAGAAAGACTTTTAGAGAATATTTCATTATTTGATTTTGAATTAACTAATGATGATATAGAAAAAATAGAAACTTTAAATGAAAATAAAAGTTTATTTGGTTGGTATTAATATTTAAAATATGTTTTAAATTATATTATTATCTTATTAGTTTTTGTAAGGAGGTTTTTATATGATTAAATTAGTATTAGTAAGGCATGGGCAAAGTGAGTGGAACTTAGAAAATAAGTTTACAGGCTGGACAGATGTTAGTTTATCTCAAAAAGGAGTAGAGGAAGCTAAAGAAGCAGGAAGGGTTTTAAAAGAAAAAGGATTTTCTTTTGATTTAGGATTTACATCAGAATTAAAAAGGGCTAAAGATACTTTAGATTATATCTTAAAAGAAATGGGAGAAGAAAATATAGAGATAAAAAGAAGTTGGAAATTAAATGAAAGACATTACGGAGCTTTACAAGGTTTAAATAAAGATGAAACAAAGAAAAAATATGGAGAAGAACAAGTTTTATTATGGAGAAGAAGTACAGATGTAAGACCACCAGCACTTGATGTAACAGACCCAAGATATCCAGGAAATGACCCTAAATATAAAGACTTAAAAGAAGATGAATTACCTAAAACAGAAAATTTATTAGATACAATAAAAAGAGTATTAGAATATTGGAATTCAGATATAAAACCAGAATTAGAAAAAGGAAGAAAAGTAATTATTGCAGCACATGGAAATAGTTTAAGAGGATTAATTAAATATTTAGATAATATTTCTGATGAAGATATTATAAAATTGGAATTACAAACAGGTAACCCAATTTGTTATGAATTAGATGATAATTTAAAACCAATAAGACATTATTATTTAAAAGAAAGTAAGTAAGGTGATTTTTATGGAAAATATAGAAGTTTTATGCCATAGTGCAATTAGATTTAGTCAAAATAAAGTTATTTATTTTGACCCATATAAAATAAATAAAAATTATAATGATGCAGATTATATTTTTATAACACATGACCATTATGACCATTTTTCAGAAGAAGATATTTTAAAAGTAAAAAAAGAGGAAACTAAAATAATTGTGCCAAGTGATTTATTAGAAAAATCAGAAAAATTAGGATTTGATAAAGAAAATATTTTAACTGTTATGCCAAATAATAGTTATAAAATAGATAATATTAGTTTTGAAACAATACCAGCATATAATGTAAATAAGAATTTCCATCCAAGAGCTAATAACTGGGTTGGTTATATTATTAATTTAAATAACACTATTTACTATATAGCAGGTGATACTGATATTACTGAAGAAAATAAAAAAGTAAAATGTGATGTAGCTTTTGTACCAATTGGTGGAACTTACACAATGACAGCAAAAGAAGCAGCAACATTGGTAAATGAAATTAAACCTAAAATTGCTGTTCCTATACATTATGGTTTAATAGTAGGTACTAAAGAAGATGCAACAACATTTAAAAATAGCTTAAACGATAATATTAAATGTGAAATTTTAATAAAATAATTATTTAGTTGCTTTTCTTAATTCTAAATAACTTACTATAAAATTAAAGATTTCACTTACATAGATACAAATAATAAATCCATCCATACCAAAGATTGGTAATAAAAAGTATAGTAAGCTAATTGTAATAATTAAATCATATATATTACAAAGCATGACTTTATATTGCCTATTTAAGCCTTTTAACATATTATCTATAATGTTATCTAGGTACATAAGTAAAATTAAGGGAGAAAGGATTTTGATGTATCTAGCACACTCTAAATTTTGATATATTGCAAAACTTATATTGTTTGCAAATAATATAAATATAATTGTTATAAATAATGAAAAAATAGATGCAATTATAAAAATTTTATGGCTTACATCTAAAATTCTTTTTTTGTAACCTTTTGCAAGTAAGCTTGAAAATTCAGGTATTAATAAAGAACTGAATGAACTAATAAATACTATTGGAAACATTATAACAGGCATGGCCATTCCAGTTAATCTTCCATATTCTGATAATGCTAAAGTATATGGAAGTCCAAATAGAACTAATCTATTGGGTACGATAAATTCTTTTAATGTAGAAAGACCTGAACGTATATATGATGTTATTGAAACAGGAAGAGTTATATTTAAGATTTTTCTTTTGTAACTTATTCCTGTTATTTTTGTTCTTTTATTTAAAAAAGTTTTATCGATTTTATATAATATACAAATAAATGTACAAGAAAAGATTTCTGATATTACATCTGCTAAAATTAAACAAATACATACTGTTTCAACACTATTTAATGAAAAGGTTTTTAATAATAAAATACTAATTATAATTTTAACTAAAAGTTCTAAAACTTGTGATATTGCACTTTTATATGCTTTTCTTACTGCTGAAAAATATCCATTTATAACAGATGAAACAGCAATAAAAGGAAGTCCTAAAGCAATTAAATAAAAGGGAATAGGGGATACTTTATTATTTAGCCAATTAGTAGATATTATATTAGAAAATAAAATTATAAGTATACTACTTCCAATTCCTAAAAGTAACCCAAATAAATTACAACTTTTTACTGCTTTTAATCCTTCTATGTAATTATTTTTTGCAAATTGTTGTGATACAAGATATGTACATGCTAAGCTAAGTCCAGATGTTGCAAGTGTTATAAAAAACATATATACTGACATAACAAGTGAAAATACACCAACCGCTTCTGAACCTATTTTATTTGAAACATATATATTAAATACCATACTTATACTTCTAGTAAATAGAGCTGTTATTGTTAAAACAAATCCATTTATTAAGAATTTTTCTGTTCTTTTCAAATTATCACCATTTAATTTTATTATTTTCATAAAAAAGATATTACAATGAAATATTACAATTATTGATATTTTATGTAAAATATGACAAAATAGAAAACATAATCAGCTTAAATAAGCTAATTATAATTCCTTTAGGTAAAAACTTATTTGAAACGGTATAAGTCTTTAGACAAAAGAAATTATCAACACCTAATATTTTAGGAAAGGAGCTAAAATGCTACAGACCGTTTTGATTATAATTCATCTTATCCTTATTGCTGTTGTATGGTATATAGTAGGATATATATATCTAGAAAAAGACAATGCAATTCCTAATGAAAAGGTTACTAGATTAAATAAGGAATTTATAATCTCTGTAATAATAGGAGTATGTCTCAATTTAGCAATTGCCGTATGGCTAATAGTAAATATAAGGCCTGAGTGGTATTGGAATTATATGTGGTTTATTACATTAGTACCAGCAAGTATTACTATTGCACTTTTTGCCCTTGTATCTGGTGGTTGTGATATTGGTGAAGGATTGGTATGGAGCGTATTAATAACTTTTATTCTAATAATATTTTCATTTGTATCAATTTTGTTTAATGTACCAGGACCAAGTGAAGAAACAACTACAAGAATTAATATTGTAAATGTAAATGATAGTAAGGAAGTGACAGGAAGTGTATCTGGAGGCGGATTCTTAATTTATTCAGTAAATGGAAATGTTTCAACAGATAATGTCTACTGTTATTACTATCAACAAGAAGATGGAGGATTTAAGCTAGCAAGTATCCGAGCTGATGATTCAACCATATATTATTTGCCAGAAGGAGAAACAAAGGGGTATATTAATAAAATAACAACTACTACATATTATTATGATAACAACAATTATCCTGCAGTAAAAACTGATGAGGTATATGAACAGAGTTGTAAGTATGAAATTTATGTACCAGAAGGAAGTATTGAAACATACTATGAATTCAATGGTGAATAAGTAAGATGAACCAAAAAAGGGTAGGGACTAAGTAAAATAACCACTTAGTTTCTACCCTTTTTATTGTTTATAATGTTTTAAAAGAAAAAAGTAGGAAAAAAGTAAAATAGTTATTTAGTCCCTAATTTTGTGAACAGTTATTTAAAAAATATATTAAAATTGTGAAACTTAATTTACTTATAAAAAAATATATAATATAATATCAAAAGAGATAAGCTTATGTATAAGAAATAATAACTGCATTAGAGTATTTTAATGAAAGCAAAGAAATTTATAAAGGCTAAAAGAAGGGATGTTATGAGTAATAAAATATATAAAGAACCAATAAAAGAAGAAATGGAAACAACAATAAATGTTTTATATAATGAAAACAAATTATCTCTATATACAAATAAAGTGAATTTACAAAAAAAGCTTAATAAATTAATAGGAAAGCCAACAAAAGAGTATAAAATAAAAAGAAGTATTGTTGGTAGTTCTTGGGATATACCCCTAAAAGAAAAAGATAAGATTACAAAAATCATATTGAAAGCTAATATATATGAATTATAAAATAGGAGAATAAAAAATGAGTGTAGAAAAAGCAGGAAGTATACTAATAAATAAAGAATCCAAGAAAATAGGATTGGTATATAGAGTAAAAAAAGATGACTATTCTTTCCCAAAAGGACATCTTGAGGGAAACGAAACTTTACAAGAATGTGCAATAAGAGAAACTATAGAAGAAACACGGAAGAGAATGTAAATTGTTATCTAATAAAGAAATAGGAATAATTAGTTATTCTACAGATAAAGAAAAAGACGTAAATGTTTATTATTATTTAGCTTTAGATATAGGAAAAACAAATAAATTTATTAAAGAAGAAGATAAAGAACATTTAGTATGGAAAGATATAGATGATGTATATAATACTCTTTCTTATGATAATCTAAAAGAACTATGGAATAATACTAAAATTTATGTAGAAGAATTTTTAAATAATAATAAAATATAGGTGATATTATGGATAATGCTTTTAAATATTTTGATAAAACTAAAAATAATATGCCAAGAAAAAATATAAGAAAATTTCTTGATATGAAAATAAAACCTGGAATTTGTATAGACTTAGGATGTGGTGCAGGAAATGACACAATATTTTTAATAAAAAATGGCTGGAAAGTTACAGCAATAGATAAAGAAAATACAGAAAATATTATTAGAAATAATTTAGATAAAGAAGAACAAAATTATTTGAAATTTGAAATACAAGATTTTAAAAATATTACATTAAAACTATGTAATCTATTAGTTGCAAATTTAAGTTTATCTTTTTGTGATAGAAAATATTTTAATGGATTATGGAATAAAATTGAAAATTCTATTTCTAAAGATGGTTATTTTGTAGGAAACTTTTTTGGTATAAATGATACTTGGGCAAATAGAGCTAATATGATATTTTTTACTAAAGAAGATGTCTTAAATTTATTTTTAAATTTTAAAATAATTGATTTTAAAGAAATAGAAAAAGATGGAAAAACAGCTTTAGGAAAAACTAAACATTGGCATATATTTAATGTTATAGCCAAGAAAATATAAATAATTAAATGTCGAAAAAAATCCTTTTTTCATATTATATATAAAGAATATGAAAGGAGGAAGAAACTTGGAATTAAACGAAAAAAACATAGGATTTGTTTTAACAGGCTCTTTTTGTACATTTAGTAAAACAATACCTAAAATGAAAGAATTAGTAAAAGAAGGAGCAAATGTTATACCTATAATGTCATATAATGCATATGAATTAGATACAAAATTTGGAAAAGCTAAAGATTTTATAAAAGAAATAGAAGAAATAACAAATAATAAAATAATTCACACAATACAAGGAGCAGAACCAATAGGACCAAAGAAAATGACAGATATAATGGTTATTGCTCCTTGTTCACGGAAATACAATGGCAAAACTTGCTTCTGATATAATAGATACACCTGCATTAATGGCTGCTAAATCACATCTAAGAAATGATAGACCATTAGTAATAGCACCTTCTACGAATAATGGTTTAAGTGGTAATGCAGAAAATATTGGAAAGTTATTAAATAGAAGAAATTATTATTTTGTTCCATTTAAACAAGATAATCCAATAACAAAACCTAGGTCAATTGTATTTGCCCCAGAATATTTAATAAAAACAATAAAATTTGCTTTAGATGGAGAACAAATAAGTCCAATATTATTATAAAACAAAGGATAGGAAAAAGCCCTATCCTTTTTGATGAATATATAAATTTGTTTATGAAAAAGTTGTTTATAAAATCTAAGTATGATAAAATTACTATACATAGAAATAATTAATTTGGAGGAATAATAATGGAATATATTAATAAATATAATATGACAAAAGAACAAAATATATTTTTAGCAAAAAGAAATATTGTTGATAGTATTTGGAAAAGTGCTAATTTGGAAGGAATTGCAGTTACATATCCAGAAACTCAAGCTATTTTAGATGGTGGAAAAGTAAATGGACTAAAAATGGATGAAATAGTTACTATAAATAACTTAAAACATGCTTGGTATTTTATTTTAGAGAATGAAGATGTTCCAAATAATTTTAATATATTAAGAGAAATAAATAAAATTGTAGGAGCTAATTTAATTATAAATTGTGGTAATTTAAGAACAACACCTGTAAGTGTAGGTGGGACAGACTGGAAGCCACCTTTTCCTATTGAATCTCAAATAAAAGAAGAATTAGAAGATAATTTGAAAATAGAAAACGAAACAGAAAGAGCAATAACTATTATGTTATGGGGAATGAGAAGGCAAATGTTTATTGACGGTAATAAAAGAACTTCAATGTTATTTGCAAATAAAATAATGATAGAAAATGGATGTGGAATTATAACTATTTCTGTTGATAAACAACAAGACTTTTTTACTAAATTACTTAAGTTTTATGAAACAAATGATATGGAAGAATTAAAAAAATGGATATATGATAATTGTATTGATGGAATAAAGTTATAAAATTTAAGAAATTTATAAATTAGGAGGAAATTATGATAGAAGAAAAATATAAATGGAATTTAGAAGATATTTTTAAAGATATGAATGAATTTGAAGAAACCAAAAAAAGTATGGAAAAAGACTTAAATAAAATAGAAGAATTTAAAGGGATTTTATGTGAAAACTCAGACAATCTATATAATGCATATTCTATATATGAAAAAGCATTAGAAAAACTTGAAAAATTATATGCATATGGAATGCTTAAATATAATTTAGATATGTCAAATCAGGAGTCAATAAAATTATATAAACAAGTAGAATCTTTAGAGACATTATTTAGTACAAAAACATCTTTTATGACACCAGAAATAACATACCAAGATGCAAATAAAATAAAAGGATTTCTAAAAGAAAATGAAAATTTACAAAGGTATAAAAGAGACATAGAGGATATATTAGAAGAAAAAGAACATACTTTAAGTAAAGAAGCGGAAGAGTTACTTGCAAACTATTCAGAAATATTTTCAGCACCTGAAAATACATTTGACATTTTAACAAATGCTGAATTTAAGTTTGGAAATTTAATAGACGAAAATGGAAAAGAAATAGAACTAACAGAAAGTAATTATACGCTGTATTTAAAAAGTCAAAATGAAGATGTAAGAAAACAAGCATTTAATCTTATGTACTTACAATATAGTAAATTTGTAAATACAATTACAGAATTATATTTAACAAATGTAAAAGCATCAAGTGTTACAGCAAAATTAAGAAATTATAAATCAAGTTTAGAAAGAGCTGTAAAACAAGATGATGCAAGTATAAAAGTATATGATTCATTAATAGAATCAATACATGAAGGTCTTAAAGTAAATCATGAATTTATAGATTTAAAGAAGAAAATTTTAAATAAACAAGATTTCCATATGTATGATTTATATGTTAATCCTTTTGAAACTGAAAAAGATGAAATAACATTTGAAGAAGCAAGAAAAGAAGTAGAAGAAGCTTTATCTATTATGGGAGAAGAATATTTAAATAGGTTAAAAGAAGCTTTTGATAATAGATGGGTAGATGTATTTGCAACTCCAAATAAAAAAGGCGGAGCTTATAGTATGGGAGTATATGGAGTTCATCCATATGTATTATTAAATTTTGTAAATAGTAAAAGAGATGTAAGTACAATAGCTCACGAATTAGGTCATAGTATGCATTCATACTATTCAAGTGAAAATCAAACAATAATAGATGCCAATTACACAATTATGACAGCTGAAGTAGCATCTACTGTAAATGAGATTTTATTAAGTAATTATCAAATAAATAAAGAAAAAGATAAAACAAAAAAAGCAGAAATAATATATGAATTATTAGAAATGATTAGAGCTACATTGTTCAGACAAGCAATGTTTGCTGAATTTGAAAAAATAGTTCATGAAAAAATAGAAAATAATGAAACACTTTCTTCTGAAGATTTAAATAAAATATATTATGGGTTAAATAAAGACTATTTTGGTAATAATATGATAGTAGATGAAGACATTAAATATGAATGGGCAAGAATACCACATTTTTATACAGATTTTTATGTATATAAATATGCAACTGGTGTATCTGCGGCAATTAGTATTGCAAGTAAAATAATAAAACAAGGAGAACCTTTTGTAAAAAGATATATTGAAATGTTAAAACAAGGATGTTCTAAAAAATCCATTGATTTATTAAAAATGGTAGATGTAGATTTAGAAGGAAAAGAAGTATATAAAGATGCAATTGATTTTTATCACGAAAAAATGGAGGAACTAAAAAAGTTAATTTAAAATTCTTAAGGAGAAAGTGATGCAAAATGAAAATTACTTAGAATATAAGATATTAGGTATTAGTATATGGAAAATCTTTGCTTATTTTATTATATATAGCTTTTTAGGATATATAATAGAAACTATATTTGGAATTATAACTATGGGAGTTTGGCAATCTAGGCAAAGTTTTCTATATGGACCTTTTCTTGGAATTTATGGACTTGGAGCAGTAGCAATTATACTGTTTTCACAATTCTTTAAGAAAAACAATATTACTTTATTCTTAAGTGGATGTATATTAGGAAGTTTGATAGAATATATAATTAGTTTCTTAACAGAAGTTATATTAGAAACTAGATGGTGGGATTATTCAGAAAAAATCTTTAATATAAATGGAAGAATATGTTTATTATATTCTGTTTTTTGGGGAGTATTAACTGTATTCTTAGTAAGAAAAGTAAATCCTAAAATAGACAAATTATGTAGAAAAATTTTAAAAAAGATATCAAGAAGAATATTTAAAATTATTATATCAATCTTAATAATATTTTTATTTGTAGATTGTATTGCTACTTGTTATGCACAAAACCAATTTATAACAAGAATGATAGTAGAAAATAATATTCCTGTTTATAAAGAAGAGAAAATAAAAGAAAAATATGAAAAAACAAAATCAAATAAAAATTTAGATAATTTTATAAATACATTTTGGTCAAATGAGAAAATGATAAAAACATTTCCAAATATAAAAATAGAAGATAAAGACCATAATGTTATTTATTTAAATAAATTATTGCCAGAAATAGAACCTTATTATATTAAAATTTTTGATAAAAAATAATAAGACAGAAAGATTAATTTTCTGTCTTATTTATGTATTTAATGGGTTTCTTTCTACAGCATCTCTTACTTGGTCATTATTAACATGAGTATAGATTTCAGTAGTTGAAATGCTTTCATGACCTAAAAGTTGTTGTAATGTCCTAATATCTACTTCTGCATATTGATACATAAGAGTTGCAGCAGTATGTCTTAATTTATGTGTAGAATATTTTCTAGTATCTAAACCAGCTTTGGCAAGTTCTTTTTTTACAACATATTGAACAGTTCTTCTTCCAATTCGTTCATTTCTTTCACTCAAAAATAGAGCATCTTTATCTTCTTGTTTTTTTACATTTTTAGGTCTTACAGATAAATACTCAGAAATTGCTTTCATACAAGCTTTATTTAAATAAATTACTCTTTCTTTGTTACCTTTACCAATAACATTTAAAGTATATTCATTAAAATCAATATCTTTTATATTAATAGAAACAAGTTCAGAAAGACGTAAACCACAATTTAAAAATAAGGTAATAATTGCAAAATCTCTTTCATGGTTTCTACTATCTTCATTTGATGCAACATCTAAAAGTTTTTTACTATCATCTAATGATAAATGTCTTGGAATTCTTCTGTCTTTTTTTGGTGTTTCAATATATTGAGCAGGGTTATTTGGTATTCTATACTCATAAGGAGCTTTTAAATTCAAATATTTAAAAAATATACGTATTGTTGAAATTTTTCTTGCTCTTGTTGCTGATTTACTATTAAATTTAGATAGTAGAAAGCTAGTAAAAGCATAAATATCTGTATCTTTTATTTTTTTAATAGTATCAATAGATACATCTTTAATTGTAATTTTCTTAAAATCTTGTTCATCTGTTAAATGAAATTGTATTTTTATGAATTTTAAAAATATTTCTAAATCATAATTATATTCTTTTATACTATTAGGTGACTTATTTAAAGTGGCTGAATAGTCTAAAAAAGCATTTAAATAATCTGGATTTTCCTCTCTATTTATCATATGTTTTTTCTCCTATAATATAATTTTATTTTCTATTATTATATATCACAAAGATAAAAAAAGGAATAGGGTTTAGTTAAAATTTTGTGCAAAGTTATTTTGAATTTTAAAAAAGTTATGATATACTAAGGTTACTTTTCAAAAGAAGAGGTGGTTTAATGCAAAGAAGAAATAAAAAAGATATAGATGAAGAACCAAAAGCTGTTAGGGAGATGAAGAAAAATAAGGCAAAAGAAGAAAAGAGTGAAAGTAGAAAAGCCAAAAGAAGCAATGATAAAAAACAGAAAAAGAAAAAGATAAAACGTATAATTATATGTATTATAGTTATTTTAGTCTTAGTTTTTGGAATTTGTTTAGGTGTTTCAGCAAACACGTGGCTTAATATTGCAACTGATATGACATCAAATGAAAGTTCAATTGTAGTTGATAAAGATGGAAATACTTTAGCAAAATTAGGAGATGAAAAAATAAAATCTAATCTTACTTCAAGTGAAATTCCAGACATGTTAAAAAATGCTTATGTTTCAATTGAAGACGAGAGATTTTATAATCATCATGGAGTAGATATAAAAAGAACAGCATCTGCTATATTTAATTATATAATTCATTTTGGTTCATCTTCATTTGGTGGAAGTACAATAACTCAACAATTGGTGAAAAATTTAACAGGAGATACAACAGATAGTGTTACAAGAAAAGTAAAAGAATGGTGGAAAGCATGGTTATTGGAAACTAGACTTTCAAAAGATGAGATTTTAACATCATATTTAAATGTAATATATGTTGGTCCTAGCATATATGGGGTAGAAGCAGGAGCTAAGTACTATTTTAATAAATCTGTAAGTGATTTAACAATAGAAGAATGTGCTTTTTTAGCAGGGATAAATCATTCTCCTAATTCTTATAATCCTTTTTCAGATAAAGATAATAGTCAAAAAATAAAAGATAGAACAAATACTGTTTTAAGTAAAATGCAAGAATTAGGCTATATTAATGATGGTGAATATAATGATGCAGTCCAAAACGTTAATAATGGTTTGAACTTTAAAAAAGGTGACGTTGAGCCAGAAAGTAATGGTGTATATTCATATCATACAGATGCATTAATTACAGAAATAACAAATGATATAGAAGACAAGTATAATATTTCTGAAACTTTTGCAACAAATTATATTAATATGGCAGGTTTAACAATACATAGTACTCAAGATAGCAATATTCAATCTGAAACTGAAAAAGAATGTGAAAAAAGTAAATATGTTCTTAAATCACAAATTGGAGGAGATTCATCACAAGCTGCTATGGTAGTAATGGACCATAAAACAGGAGAGGTTCTATCGTGTGTTGGAGCTTTAGGAGAAAAGGAAGAAGCACGACCATTTAATAGAGCAACACAAAGTGTTAGACAAACTGGCTCTTCAATTAAACCTCTTGCTGTTCTTGCTCCTGCAATAGATAAAAAGATAATTACAGCATCATCAGTATATGATGATACAGAACAAGATTTTGAAAATGGATATCATCCAGTTGATTATAATAAACCATTAGGAAAAATTACTGTAAGAAGAGCTGTTGAATCTTCTCAAAATATTCCTTTTGTAGAGATTATGGAAGAACTAACACCAAAAACTTCTATTAAATATTTAGAAGAAATGGGAATTACATCATTAACTGAAAATGATGAAGGATTACCATTAGCCTTAGGTGGTTTAGATAAAGGTATTAGTCCTTTGCAAATGGCAGGTGCATATAGCACAATTGCAAATGATGGAGTTTATATAGAACCTACTTTTTACACTCAAATAGATAGAAAAAACGGCTCTAAAGTATTAGAAAGTAAACAAGAAAGTAAAAGAGTATTCTCTAAGGAAGTTGCTTATATATTAAAAAGCATATTAACTCAGCCAGTAGTTGGAGAAAATGGAACTGCTACTTATTGTAAAATTTCAGGAGTAGATGTTGCAGCCAAAACTGGTACAACTGATGAAAACTATGACAGGTGGCTTTGTGGATTTACTCCATATTACACTGCAGTAACTTGGTATGGATTTGACCAGAATGAAACTATTGATTTTAACGGAAGAAATCCTGCAGGTTTGATTTGGGCAAATGTAATGGCAAGAATACATACAGGTTTGAAAACTGCAAAATTTGAAAAACCAAGTTCAGTTTTAAGTGCAACAGTATGTTCTGAAACAGGTAAAAGAGCAACTACAGGATGTCCTAATACTTACACAGAATATTTCTTATGGTTTACAACACCAGATATGTGTGATAAACATAAAGGTGAAGAGGTAAAAGATGAATCTAACAGCAATACAACAAATAATAATGTTACTGAAATAGTTCAAGGTATTACTGAAGAAATAGATGAAAAAGAGCCACCTAGAACTACAGAACCAACAGATACTAGAAACACAATAAATGTAACAACAAATTCAACAAATACTAATTCTTCTAATAACACAATAACGAATAGTGTTAATAATGCTAACTCAAATAATAATACCTCAAGGCCACAATCAGAGCCAAGTAATAATACTACTAATAATATAGTAGAAACTAATAATACATCACACAATACTCAAACAAATACAAATACGCCAAGTCAAACGACAAATACTTCTCATGAAGATAGTAATATAACAGAAGAAGATGTAGTAGAAGAAGAAAGTGAAAATAGTATAGATACTTAACTGGAAGAGACTTGATTTTAGTCTCTTTCACTTAAAATTGGAGGATATAGTGATAGATATAAAAAAAGAATTAAAAGATTTTCAAGAATTCAAGAAAAATTATATTTTTAAGCAAAATGAAATTGAAGAAATAAATGGAAAAAAATATTGTAAAGGAGAACCTTTAATAAACGAAGAAGGAGAAACAATTGGTGATTGTGATAAATGGATTAATGTAGGATATAAAAACAAAGGTCCATATGCCAAAGTTTTATCCAATTTATTTCCTTATGATTTTAAATTTAGGGATAAAACATTAAAAAGTATAGAATCATTTTTTCAAGGAATTAAATTTAAAGATATAAATATGCAAAATTTAGTATTTACATATAGTGGATTAGATGCAAATAGGATAAAAGCTTGTAATAATTATGATTGGAAAGAAACAGGAACATTATATTTTCAAGGAAAAGAAATAAATAGATATAGTAAAGAATATGATGATTTAGTTGATGAATTATATATATCAGCAAATACAAAATCCATTATATAGAAATGTATTAAAAACAACTACTAGAGATATTTTACATACAATTGGAGGGGAAACAAAAGAAGAAACAGTTTTTACTAGGTATGAGTTTGAACTAGAATTGAATTGTTTAAAAGATTTCTTAAAGTAAAGATTAAAATAAAAGGGGATAAAAATGTTAAATATATCAATTGATAATTTTTGTAAATCAATTAGTAATTGCTTTACAAAGGATAGAAAAAGGATTTTATTAATAACTATTATTGTGGGATTTTTTGTTCACTTTGAACTTATTTCAAAAGAATTACTTGCAAATGATGGGTATTGGCATTATGGCTCAATGCTAGCAAAAGGATGGGAAATATCACTGGGAAGATTTTTAATTCCGTTCTCAGATTTATTTAGAGGAACTATTGTAGTTTCAGTTTTAACAACTACTCTATCCTTGATTGTGATAGGATTTTCTTCAATATTTTTAATTGAAACTTTAAAAATAAAAAAGACATATATAAAAGTAGTAATTAGTATTTTAATGGTAGTTACTCCAACAATTTCATTAACGTTTATGTATGCTTATACTGCATTTGGTTATTGTTTAGCACTTTTATTTGCTGTACTTTCAATATATTTCTTAAATAAAGAAAAAAATATAAAAAATATAATTATATCTCTTATTTGCATAGTTTGTACTTTAGGATTTTATCAAGCTTATTTATGTTTTATAACAGCATTATTTGCAATAAGTTTTATCCTAAAAATAATAGAAGATAAAAAAGTAAATTTTAAAGAATTTTTTATAAATATATTTATTATTGCAATAGGTATGATTCTATACTATATATGTTTAATAATAATAACAAATATTTTGAATTTAAATATAAGTAATTATAGTAATGGAAATAACATATTAAGTATTGAAACATTTAAAAATTTATTTAATGCAATACTAAATGCATATAGTACATTTTATAATTTCTATTTTACAGATGAAATTATTAATAATTTTTCATGGTTTAGAAATATATTATATGCAATATTATTTATATTAATATTTATTAATTTTGTGAGAATAATAATAGAAAAGAAATTGTATAAATCAGCAAGTAAAATGATATCTATATTGCTTATCATTATAGTTTATCCTATTTTTACATGTTCAATAGAATTAATCGCTCAAGCAAGAAATATTAATTTACTTATGGCTTCATCATTGTTTTTGCCAATAATATTGTTATTAAAACAAAATGAATTATTAGAAGAAAATGTATTTAATAATATATTAAATATTGTATCTTTCATTGTTAGTTGTGTTATTATTTGGACATATATTTTATCTAACAATGCTACATATGTTGCAACCGATTTATATAATAAACAAATGTATTCAATTGGAAATAGCATTGTAGAAGAAATTATAGATATTCCGGAAGTACAAAAAGATATGAGAATAGCTGTTACAGGAAAATTAGATTTTTCCATTCATAATGATGATTTATTAAAATTAACAAATTTTGATGTATCTGATGTTAATATGTGGACATGGCAAGTGTTTTTACAAGATAATTTAGGTCTTGGATGGGATATATGGGATTATTCAGATTATAAAGAAATAATTGATACTGAAGAATATAAACAAATGCCAATTTACCCTTATGATGGTTATGTAAAAATAATTAATGATGTAGTAGTTGTAAAATTAAGTTATTAAAAGTATAAAAAATTATATATATTTTTAAAATATGTATAATTTTTTTAATTTTTTATACATATTTATTGAAAATGTATAAAAAATATGATATTTTATATGTATGGAGGAAAAGTTATGAAATTAGAAATGTTACCATATAAAAATGTTAATTTAAAGACAAATAAAATTTTAGAACAATTAAATTTGTCATCAAGAGCATTAGCAGAACTTAAAGGTTATTCAAATACTATTCCAAACATGCATATTCTAATAAATGCAGTAACAATTAATGAGGCTAAAGATAGTAGTGCTATTGAAAATATAGTTACAACACATGATGATATTTATAAAGTACTAACAGAAAGTGGGTATAAGGAAGAAAACGCTAAAGAAGTTGTAGATTATAGGAATGCTATTTGGTTAGGATATGAACAAATAAAAAAAGACGGCTATATAAATACAAATACTATTATTAAAATTCAAGGAACTATTGAACATAATAATGCAGGAATTAGAAAGCTACCAGGTACAGAATTGAAAAACTCAATTACTGGTGAAACTATATATACACCTCCTCAAAGTGAACAGGAAATAATAGCTTATTTAAAAAACTTAGAAGATTTTATCAATAATAATGAGGATGGCATAGACCCATTAATAAAAGTTTGTTTAATACATTATCAATTTGAAAGTATTCATCCTTTTTATGATGGAAATGGAAGAACAGGAAGAATTTTAAATATTTTGTACCTTGTGTTAAACAATTTAATTGATAGTCCTATATTATACTTAAGCAAATATATAAATAAAACTAAGCAAGAATATTATAAATTATTTAATGAAGTTAGAGATAATAATAATTTTGAAGATTGGATTTTATATATTTTAAAAGGAATTGAAATTACTTCTAATGAAACAATATCATTAATAGAAAAGATTCAAAATGAAATGAAAAATTATAAAGAAGAATTTAAAAGTAAGCTACCTAAAATATATTCAAAAGAGCTATTAGAAAGTTTATTTTATGAAGTTTATACGAAAATATCATATATTGAAAAAGCATGTAATGTTACAAGAATTACCGCAACTTCATATTTAAATCAGCTAGAAGAAATTGGACTTTTAGAATCTGAAAAAGTAGGTAGAGAAAGATTATATAAGAATGTTAGATTAATAAAACTTCTATCTGAGAATTAATATCACTTTGTTTTGCAATTGTATATTTTATTATAAGTTCCTTTCTATTAGATAGGAACTTTTTTATTTTTATAAAATGTTAGAGTAGGGAGGATAGGGGGATTTTAAATATAAGAAATCAATTATAATATAATTAATTAAAATAAAATATTTTATAATTTTTTAATTACTTTCAAATATTTTAAAAAATGAAAAACAAAAAATTAAAAATATATAAAGAATAAAAAAATAAAAATAATAATAACTTTGTGTAATTAATAAAGATTTCTAAATTGAAAAATATAAAAAATATAAATTCAAAAAAATTAAATCCTAAAATTTAAATGTGATAAAAAACAAACAAATGTTGTCTATGAAATTTGATAATAAATCTATAAGAAATATTTGTATTATTATAATTTTATTGAATAATATAATCTTTTAAAATTTAGATTATAATATTTTTATATATTATATTAACTCTTAAAATCAAATTTAAGCCATTTTAAATTTAAATTAGTATAACTTTATAGCTTCAATAAATATTAATTTAATAAATTTCACTAAATAATTTATATTTTTTTAAAATATCTAATAAAAATCTATTAATTAAAATATTTAAAAAAAGTGATAAAAACGCGACACACGAGAATCGATTTTAAGCCGTTTTATTTTTTTAGCCTTATAGTTTTATTCTTGAAATAGTGGTGCAAATACTGATAAATAGAGTTTTAGGAAATTTTTGATAAATATAGAAAAGGTAATTTAAATAATGAGGATTTGATTACTTTTAAAGTAAAAAAAGAGATGAACAAAAATCAATTTTAAGCGACGTAAAAAAAATAAATAACAAGTTATATTAGTAAGAAATTTAATAAAGGAGATAATATAGAAATATAATGCTTTAAAAGCTGGGGGATGACAATTAAATTATAATAATTAGCTATTATATATTATTTTCCTATCTCTTTTTGAACAAAAGATTGGTTTTGTGCAATGCTTGCTATCTAAACATTGCACTTATTTTTTTATTCTCCTCTACTTCCTTATTCCTTTAATGAATCTTTTAATGTTTTTATTAATTTTTCCATAATTTATCAATCCTTATATTTTAATAATCTTTAATATATTTTAACATATATAAAATTAAAAAGTATAGTATTTTTACAGCATTTTTTATTAATATAGGAGCTTAGCATGCGCTAGCTCCTTATATTACTTGTATTTATTTAAATCTTCTTAAATAAGCATCCATTTTCTCAATAAATTCATCATTGGTTCCAGTTTGAGACATTTGACTAATAACTTGCTCAGTAACTTCAGCAACAGGCATACTATTCATAGCTTTTCTTAAAGCAAAAACTGTATCCTTTTCTTTTGGTGTTAATAATAGGTCTTCTCTTCTTGTTCCTGATTTATTAATATCAATTGCTGGGAAAATACGTTTTTCTGACAATTTTCTATCTAAGTGAACTTCCATATTACCTGTTCCTTTAAACTCTTCAAATATAACATCATCCATTCTACTACCTGTATCAATTAAAGCAGTTGCTAATATTGTTAAACTTCCACCAAATTCAATATTTCTAGCAGCACCAAAAAATTTCTTTGGTTTATGTAGTGCAGCTGGGTCTATACCACCTGATAAAGTTCTTCCTGAAGAAGGAATTACTAAGTTATAAGCTCTTGTTAATCTAGTTATACTATCTAATAATATAACAACATCTCTTCCATGTTCTACTAATCTTTTTGCTCTTTCTAAAACCATTTCAGCAACCTTTACATGATGTTCTGGTAATTCATCAAATGTAGAATGCATAACTTGACCTTTTATAGAACGTTTCATATCTGTAACCTCTTCTGGTCTTTCATCAATAAGTAATACTATCAATTCTACTTCAGGATTATTCTGACTAATGGCATTTGCTACTTTCTTTAATAATGTTGTTTTACCAACTTTAGGTGGAGCAACAATCATACCTCTTTGTCCCTTACCTATAGGGCACATAAGGTCAATAATTCTTGTTGCTATTTCATTAGGAGTTGTTTCTAGTTTTAATCTTTCTTCTGGATATATAGGTGTTAATTCATCAAATCTTTTTCTTTTCATAGCTTTTTCAGGATGTTCACCATTTACTTCTCCAACAAATATTAGAGATGGGAATTTTTCTCCTTCTCTAAACCTAGAAATTCCTTTAACAACGTCTCCAGTGTCTAATTTAAATCTTCTAATTTGTACCATTGAAACATAAACATCTTTATCACTTGATAAATAATTATCTCCTCTTAAAAAGCCATATCCATCTGGTAAAATATCTAATATACCTTCTACTATTTCATCTCCCTCGTTAGTTAATTTATAATCAACTATAGGGTCTCCATTTTCATCATAATGTCTTTCATTTATTTCTTTTTCTTCGTTTGCACTCTCATCTTCTTTAATATCTTCATAATCTTGAGAATTATTTGTATTAATTCCAAGAACTTGTCTTAACATTATTATTAATTCTTCTTTCTTTAATTTTGATATATTTTTTATATTATGCTCTTTTGCTAATGATTTTAAATCTGCTAATGTCATATTATCTAAATCTAACATAACTACCTCCATTTTTTGTTTATTTTATTTATTAAATTATAATTTTACTTTCATATTTTGGAAAAAACGATTATAAAAATTAAATTGAATAAATACATTTGTTATTATAACATATTTTGGGATTTTTTGGAACTATTTTTTCAAAAAAGTTTTAAACAATAAAAGAATGTCCATTCAAAATTCTATTGCAACAAAAACCTAATATACATTTTTCTATTAAGCTACACCTTTTATTTTATTTA
>CALXAD010000023.1 GCA_944386195.1 uncultured Clostridia bacterium | reverse complement strand
CTCTTTCATACTTGCTTGTTCCTTTTGAACTTCTGCTAATGTCTCTTTCATACTTGCTTGTTCCTTTTGAACTTCTGCTAATGTCTCTTTCATACTTGCTTGTTCCTTTTGAACTTCTGTTAATGTCTCTTTCATAACTAGTTGGTCGTCCTTAATTGTCTTTATATCTTGTTGCATATCTAAAAGAATATATAATATTTTTTCTTCCATCCACTCACCTCCAACTTTGAATTTAATTTTACCATTAAATTTATTTTAAATCAATAGTAAGTTATTTATTATTTGAAATTTTTTAGAAAAATTTTAGAATAAAAATTCAAGATTAAAAATTCGAAGATATAAAATCTTTATCAATATTAACATATTTTTACAATAAATACAATATTTTTTAAAATTTATATATTACTTCTTTACTTTTTTTATTAACTAATATAAAATAAGTTTGAACTGGATATAATAAGAAAAAAGTAATGGAGGAAACAAATGAAAAACAAAAACGAATTAAATTATAAAGATTTAAAAATGACTTGTGACCCAAATATTTTTAATTTTGATACAACTGCTGATTTAGAATCAATTCAAGATGGAATTGGTCAAGACCGTGGTATTAAAGCTTTAGAATTTGGATTACAAGTAGATGTTAAAGGTTATAACATATATATAGAAGGTCCAAGTGGAGTTGGTAAAACTTCTTACACAAGAAATTATTTAAAAAAGCTAGCATTAAAAAAGAAAGTTCCTTCTGATTGGTGTTATATCTATAATTTTGAAAACCCTAATGAACCAATTGCTGTTGAATTACCTGCAGGTCAAGGTAAAGAATTTAAAGAAGCTATGGATGGTTTTATAAAAGAAATTAGAAAAGATATAAAAAAGACATTTAATAATGATGATTTTGAAAAAGAAAAAGCACTAATTAGACAAGAATTTGAAGTAAAGCGTTCCGAATTGCTTGATAAATTAAATCAAGATGCTTCAAAACATAACTTTCAAGTAAAAGCCGCACAAAATGGAATTTATATGATGCCTATAGTAGACGGAAAAGTTCTACAAGAAGAAGAATTTGATAAATTAGATGAAGAGATAAAAAAAGAATATGAAGAAAAATCTGTCATAGTTCAAGAACAAATAATGGATGCAATTAGTCAAATAAAAGAAATTGAACGTCAATCTGATAAAAAAATTTCTGAATGGCAATCAAATGTTGCTTTACTTACTGTAAATGTTCATATTAATTATTTGAAATCAAAATATAGAAGAAATAAAAAAATTAATCATTTCTTAAACGATGTAAAACAAGATGTTTTAAAAAATATTCCATATTTTCTTGAAGACCCTAATACACAAAACCATCAACAAAATAATCCAGCAACAAGAAAACAAGATCCTTGTTTAAATTATAGAGTTAATTTGTTTGTTGATAATTCAACAAGAGAAGGAGCACCTGTTCTTATGGATTCTAATTATTCATATCATAATATTTTTGGTGCGATTGAATATGAAAATTATTATGGTGCTTTAAGAACAGACCACACAATGTTAAAATCTGGTTTATTGCAACAAGCAAATGGTGGTTATATAATCTTCCAAGCAAAAGATTTATTACAAAATGGAGCTTGTTATGAGGCTTTAAAAAAAGCATTAAGAATAAAAGAAATTGGAATTGATAATGCTGGCGAACAACGTTCATCAATGGCATTAATTTCTTTAAAACCTGAGCCTATTCCTCTTAATTTAAAAGTTATATTAATAGGAAACAGTTCTATTTATCAAACTCTTTTAGCAATGGATTCAGATTTTAGAAAATTATTTAAAATAAAAGTTGAATTTGAAGAAACAGCTGAAATTACAAATGAAAACTTAAATAAATTAGCTCAGATAATTCATGGCTTTTGTGAACATGAAGAGTTACCACAACTAGATAAAGATGCAATGGCTCGTTTAGTAGAATATGCCTCAAAACTTGCAGGAAGCCATAGTAAAGTATCTACTAGATTTGATGATTTAATACAAATAGTTGGAGAAGCTGCAACTTGGGCTAAAATTTCTAGGTCTAAAATTGTTACTTCAAAATTCATGGATAAAGCTTTAGTAGAAAGAACTGAAAGAGTAAAAAAATATGATGAGAAATATTTAGAAATGATAAAAGATAATACTCTTTTAATAGACACCTCAGGATATAAAGTTGGTCAATTAAATGGTTTAACCGTATTAACTGTTGGTGATTATTCATTTGGTAAACCTGCAAAAATTACAGTTAATACTTATACTGGACAAAACGGAATTGTAAATATAGAAAGAGAAGTTGAAATTTCTGGTCCATCACATTCTAAAGGTGTTCTTATACTTACTGGATATTTAGGAGAAATGTTTGCACAAGATATTCCTTTATGTTTAACGGCAAGTATTTGTTTTGAACAATTATATAATGGTGTAGATGGTGATAGTGCTTCTAGTACAGAATTGTATGGATTACTTTCAAGTTTATCTGGTATTCCTATTAATCAATCAATTGCTGTTACTGGTTCAGTAAATCAAAAAGGTCAAATACAACCTATTGGTGGAGTAAATGAAAAAATCGAAGGTTATTTCCAGGTATGCAAAGTACGTGGGCTAGATGGTTCTCATGGAGTTATGATACCAATCCAAAATGTGGACAATTTACAATTATCAGATGAAATAATCCAAGCTGTAAAAGATAAAAAATTCCATATCTATGCAGTTTCTACTATTGAAGAAGGAATAGAAGTCTTAACAGGTGTTCCTGCTGGTAAAAAAGATAAGGATGGTCACTTCCCTGCTGGAACAATTAATTATCTAGTATATGAAAAACTTAAAAAATATGCAAAAATAAGTAATAATAAATAAAGTTCTAAATACTTTTAATGCGACATATATAAAATGTCGCATTAATTTTTTTCTTATACATTTTTTAAAATATATTTTCTAAATTAAATGCATATTTTTCTTCTATATGCTTTAAAATAAATATACTTTTATCTAGTTCTTTAATTGCTTCTGCATATTCTTCAGTACTTATTAAACTATTTAAAGATGTTAAATTATCTTCTACTTTTTCTAATTCATTGTGTTCTATATAGTATGCAAGCTTATCATGTCTTAATTCCCAATCATTAGTTATTTTTTCTATTTTTTTAGATAATTCTTCTTTTGGTTTTTCTTCTTGTTTTTCTAATTTATTATTTAAATTTATTTTCAATTCATCTAATTCATCTGATAAAATTTTCACAGATTCATTTGTATAATTTTGTGTTATAACATTTCCAAGCACTATAGCAATTACAACAATTATGCAAATTATTATTTCTTTTTTCACCTATTTTTCTCTTCCTTTCTTTGGCAAAATATTTGTCCTTTTCCATCTATTGTAACTACTAATGCATCTTCTGGTTCCATATTAAATTTTTCAACTTGTTTTTTTAACCAATTATAGTTTTTACCTATTGATTTTAAATTATCATCCATAATCTTTCCATCAACTACCAAGTCATATGGAATTCCCTCATATTCTGGCATAATATTAAAATCCTCCGGTATTGTAGTTCTCTTATTCGGCTTTTGTATTACAGTTACTTGTCCACTTGTTTCTAGTATTGCATATTCTACATCTCCTAAATTAATTATATTGTTTCCTCTTAATCTTTCTTCTAATTCATTAATTGTAAATCTCTCTTTTTTTAAAGTTTTTTCGTTTATTTTTCCTCTATATATTAAAATACTTGGTCTACCACAAATTATTTCTCTTGCTCTTGAGCTTTTTAAATTAATTAGTGAAATAATTAAATGCATTATTAGAAGCCCTAATATGGGTATTATTCCATTAAATATTGGAACACCTGTATCAGTCATTGGAATTGATGCTAAGTCTGCTATCATTATTGAAATTGCAAGTTCAAATGGCTGAAGTTGTCCTATTTCTCTTTTTCCCATTAATCTCATAACTATTAAAACTATTATATATAAAACAATTGACCTAAAAAAAGTTATTAACATACATTACACCACTTTTAAAATTTATTTTTTATTATTTTTAACAAATTTTTACTCTTCTATGCAACATTTTTTAGTATAAATAAAATTTTTTTGTGAATAATAAAATTAGAACCTTAAAAAAATTACATTATGAAATAATAACTAAGGAGGTTATCTAAAATGTCAGAAGTACAAGGAAATCATGCTCAAAGCGGAACTTCTACAGCTTGGCAAATAATTGGTAGATTAGTTGCTTCAGCAGTAGTTTTGGCAATCACTGCATTTTTTACACCTAGTTTTACTATAAATAATATTTGGACTTTAGCAATAGCTGCTGTAGTTTTAAGTGTAATCGACTATTTAGTAGTTAGATTTACAGGATTACACGCAAGTCCGTTTGGTAAAGGTTTTGTAGGTTTTGCACTCGCTGCTATTACTTTATATGTTACTCAATTTTTTGTTGCTGGTTATTCTATTTCTTGGATGGCTGCTATAATTGGTGCATTAATCTATGGTGTAGTTGATTACTTTATCCCTGGAAATCAACAAATGTAGTAAAAAGAGGCTAAGAATATTTTTTCTTAACCTCTCTTTTTATTATTTCTTATCTACTATTTCATTTTTATTTTTATAAATACTTCTTGGAGGAATAACTCCTCTTACACAAGATAATGGATAAATATTAGTATTTCTTCCAACAACTGTTCCTGGATTTAATACACTATTACATCCAACTTCTACTTCATCACCTAGCATTGCTCCAAATTTCTTTAACCCTGTTTCTATTTGTTCTTTTCCATTTTTTACAATAACAAGCTTTTTATCAGATTTAACATTAGATGTAATTGAACCAGCTCCCATATGAGCTTTAAATCCAAGTATTGAGTCTCCTACATAATTATAATGTGGTACTTGTACTTTGTTAAATAAAATAACATTTTTAAGTTCTGTTGAATTTCCAACAACTGCCCCATTTCCTACAATTGCTTTTCCTCTAATAAAAGCACAATGTCTTATTTCTGCATCTTCTCCAATTATTGCAGGTCCTGTAATATGAGCTGTTGGATATACTTTTGATGATTTTGCAATCCAAATATTTTCACCTTTTTTTTCATATATATTTGGGTCTAATTTATTTCCAAGTTCTATAATAAAATCTTCAATTTTAGGTAATGCTTCCCATGGATATGTAACTGTTTCTAATAATTCTTTTGCAATCGTTTCATCTAAATTATATAAATTTTCTATTTTACATTCTTCCATATATAACACCTCTTAATTCTTTTCTTGTCTATTCCAAAATTTTTCATATAATTCTTTTGCAGTTTTAGGACTATCAACACCTTCTCTATTTTTTACAGGTGCAAAATCATCTTCTCTTTTTCCTCTTAATATTGCAATATCATCAAAAAATTCAAATGCATCAAAAATAAATGACTCGAATTTATAAGAATTTGGTTCTGTTGGCACTACTTCTTTTCCATCTTCATCTATATATGAATTCTTCTTAAATGCACTATGATACATTAGAACTTCTTTACTTGCTTTTTCAATTGCATCAATTGTATATAGATTACACATTATATGTGACTCTCCATATTTTAGTTCTCCATCTTCATCTACTTCTTCTGCCATTTTTTCAGGTAATTCTGCATATTCAATAACTTTTGGATGTCCATTCATCTTACAAAATACTCCTACTTTTTCGTGAGGATTTGCTTTTACTACTGATTTTGATGCTATTTGAACATTCTTTTTAATAGCCATTCCAAGTAAAGTCACATCTGCCATTTTAAGTAGTACATTATCTACTCCACCTATAAATACCCATTTAATTCCTCTTTCCTTCATATTAGCTAAGCTTCCACTAGCTCTTAAAGAAGAATATGTACCACCATTTCCATCTGAAGCTTCTTTTATTTTTAAATCTTTACTAATTAATAATTTTCCATTTACATCAACTAATGGTAATTCACTTTGTGTAAATATTATTACATTTTCTTTTGGATACCCAAAATATTTGTGTTTTTCTAAAAATTCAACAGTTTCTTTATTGTTCTCAATACTTGTCATTATATACCAAGGTATTACTGTATTATATTTTTGATTTGCTTCTTTTAAATTATCTACTAAAATTTCAAATAAATATTTTCCTTTTCCATAAACATCTAATTTAAATGTTCCTTTTGGTCCATTATGTCCAAGTCTTGTTCCTTGCCCTCCTGCCATTGTAACTACTGCATATTCGCCATTTTTTATTATTTTTTCTCCTAGTTTATCAAATTCATCTTTTTGTTCTTTTGTAAGTTTGGCTTTATCTAAATAACCAATAGATTCTATCTTATTTTCTTTTATTTCTATTTCTTTTTTTGTATTATCATATAATTCCATTATCTGTGCAAAATCTATTTTTTCAATTTGTTCTAATAATTCTTGTTTTTTTACTTCATCTAATTTTTTTAATAAATTTACAATATGTGTTTGATTATAACTATTTAATAAATTAATTGCATCCTCTTCTTTTATCATATTTCTTCAATCCCTTCATATACTAATACTTTATTATATGATTTTCTCTCTAATAGTGCCATTCTATCACATCTTTAATTCTTTATCAAGTTTTTTTATAAACTTGTCATATTCCAATGATTTTATCAATATACATTAACTAAAGTATTTTATGTAGTACAAACATTTTCTTTAAAAGAATCGAAGGAGGTATCTAGATGGAAAATACAAGATTGTATCAAGACATCGCAAAAAGAACTGATGGTGATATTTATGTAGGAGTTGTAGGACCTGTAAGAACTGGTAAATCTACATTTATAAAAAAATTTATGGATTTACTTGTAATTCCTAACATAGATAATGAATACAAAAAAGAAAGAGCAAAAGATGAATTGCCACAAAGTGCTGGTGGTAAAACTATTATGACTACTGAGCCTAAATTTGTACCTAATGAAGCAATTGAAATTACTCTAGACAATAACTTAAAATTTAAAACTCGTCTAGTAGATTGTGTAGGTTACTTAGTCGATAATGCTATTGGATATTTAGAAGATGATATGCCAAGAATGGTAAAAACACCTTGGTCTGATGAAGAAATACCTTTTGAAAAGGCTGCTGAAATTGGTACTAAGAAAGTAATTGAAGAACACTCTACTATAGGAATATTAGTTACAACAGATGGAACTATTACTGATATTCCAAGAGAAGATTATATTAAAGCTGAAGAAAGAGTTGTTTCTGAATTAAAAGCTTTAAATAAACCTTTTATTATTTTATTAAATTCTTCTGAGCCAGAATCAAATTACACAAAAGAATTAGCCCAAAAATTAAGTGATAAATATAAAGCTACAGTTCTTCCTATTAACTGTGAATATTTAACAATAGAAGATATAAACAACATCTTTTCTTCAGTTTTATATGAATTTCCAACTGACCAAATTAAAATAAAACTTCCTAAATGGATTGATGGCTTGGAATTTTCTCATCCTGTAAAGTCTGAATTATATAAAGAAATAAAAGAAGCTTTTCAAGATATAAATGTTTTAAAAGATGTATCTACTTGTGTTTCTAAAATTAAGCAAACAGATATTATTCAAAATGCTGAAATTACAAATATGCAACTAGGTTCTGGAAATGTTAATATTGAAATCACTTTAAAGGAAGAATTATTTTATAAAGTACTTTCTGAAATTACAGGTGTTACTGTTAATAATGAAGGTGATTTATTCCATATAATTTCAGAATTATCTTCTATTAAAAAGAAATATGATAAAGTTGCATATGCTTTAGATGAGGTTAATCGTAAAGGTTATGGAATTGTTACTCCTTCTATGGATGAATTAATTTTAGAAGAGCCAGAAATGGTAAAACAAGGCTCACGCTTTGGTGTAAAACTAAAAGCAACAGCTCCTTCTATTCATATGATAAAAACTAATGTACATACAGAAGTTTCTCCAATAGTAGGTTCTGAAAAGCAATCTGAAGAATTAGTTAATTATCTACTTTCTGGTTTTGAAAGTGACCCTAAAAAAATCTGGGAATCTAATATTTTTGGAAAGAGCTTACACGAACTTGTAAATGAAGGCTTACAAGCCAAACTTGCAAAAATGCCAGAAGATGCTCAAATAAAACTTCAAGAAACATTAGAAAGAATTGTTAATGAAGGTAGTGGAGGATTAATTTGTATAATATTATAGCAAAAAAGAAAGATAAATTTAAAGTTTATCTTTCTTTTTTTATATATTCTTCTACAAGGTTAAATAATTCTTTTGCAGTCTTTATTTGTCTTTAGGTTTCTTCTGGTTTAACAACAAATTCATCATCATAATCACTATCTTCCCTTATTGCATTAGCTTCTGCTATTTTATGACCAATTATTTTAGGAAAAATTTCAGTATGAACATAATTTTTATTAAAATATGCTATTACATCTTTATGTCTTTTAAAATCTATTGGTTCTAACGCTAATACTGCTTTTATACTGTGAAATATTGAATAATAAGCTCTATTATTAGCCCCCTTATATTTCTGCATTTTAAATAAAATTTCTGCTTCTTCAATATTTTCTTTCGCTTGTTCTAATCTATGTTTTGATAATTACTTTGATATTTTAGGACTCACTTAACACCACTCCCTCTTTTTGCACATTCATATAAAATGGTAATGCTTCTAACCAATAATTGAATTTGTCTATATTTTTTACTAATGGAGATAATCTAATATCAAAATTATTATCAAACTCAATATCATAGGCACATCCACATATTTCACTTCTATATTTTACAATTTCATCATCTGTTAAATCTGTTAAAATCATAATATCTATATCAGAACTCTTGTTAAAATCTCCCCTTGCATATGAACCATAAAGTATTATTTTTTTTACTCTACTTCCTAAAATCTTATTTACTTCATCTATAAATTCATTAATAACTTCATTTATCTTACTCGGAATCTTCTTCATATTATTTACTTCCTTCCTTTATTTAGAATTATTATAACATATATCTTTCATTTTGTAATATTTTAGTTCTATTTACTTTATCTTTTTATTAATACCCACTTGTTGATAAATCAGGATAACTAAATTCTTTTCCCCCTGGCGTAAACTGATTACTTGGAATATGGTCTACTGAAAAATCTCTACTTCCTTTTAAGAAATATTTATATTTAGAAGAATTACTTACAGTTCCTCCACCTACTACAACAGGGTCATCCCAAGTACAATCTATTGCATACCAACTTCCATTTAATTCCACATAATTCCAAGCATGATTTTCTGTTTCTCCTCTTGAATTAGTACCTTGACCTATAACTATTACACAAGGAATTCCTAATTCATCCATTAAATATTTAAAAGACCTTGCATAACCTTCACATACAGCAACTTTATTTACTAAAGCTCCATATACATTATATATATTAGGTCTAGAAATGCTTGTATCATATTCTATTGTGTCTACTAAATAATCATGTACCATTCTTATATCATCATAAGAATTTCCTGTTCTATTTGATAAAATAGTGTTTTTTACAGACTCTATTTGCTCTATTGCTTGATTAACTTGCGTTTCATTTGAAAATTCATCTATTAAATAACTACTTTCATTGCCATTATTTATAAAAACATTATATGTTCTATTATTTCCATAAGTTGTTGTTTCAATATTTAAGTACATTTTATTAGGACTTAAATAAAATACTTCCGGATTATCATATGTAAAAGCCTCTATTGCTGATTGATATAAACGCCCTAGCTCATCTTGACCATTTGATGTATTTAAAATATCAGAAAAATCATTTCCAAAATCTATTCTATATGTTCCACTTCTCATATTTTCCTTATTTGATTCTAAAGCACGATATATAGTTTTTGACTCCTCACTTAACTGTTCGAAAAAATAATTATCAACTTGTACATTACTATAATCTATATTTTGACTTTCGCCACTTCCTACAGAGCTTATTTCATTAAAAGGATTATCTTGTACTTTTGGTGTTTTTATTGTATTTGTATCTAAAGTATTAGTTGGAGTTGTATAGTTTCCTTGAAAGTTTTCAGGCTCTACTGAAGTTTGCATTTTTTCAAAATTTTGCCATAAAACAAATCCCAATAAAACAAACAAGACTATAATTAATATCATTATAAAACTCATTATAAAAGATGCGATTTTACTTTTCATAACTCATCTCCTAAAAAACTTTTATCTTTTTAATTATAACATTTTTTTATTTTTTTAACTAGTATATTTTTCAAAATTTCTAGTTATAATAAAAAAAACATTGAATTAAGGAGAAAGCAATGACTTTTGAAAATTTATGGAAAAAATTATTTTCTTACGAACCGCCCACAAATTACAATTTTACTATTGAAAACAACAATTCTTCAGATAATAATTTTTCTAATAAAGAATCAGTTACCAAGCCAGAAAAAGAAGTTAAAATTTTTCCAAGCTTGAGTGTTAATAAAGAATATATGCAAACTAGATATAACACTTTAATTAATAGCGATATAATCCTTCGAGAATTTACAATAAACTCTAGAAATAAGCAATATAATGCTTTTTTAGTTGCAATAGATGGTATGATAGATTCTAATATATTAAATGATTTTGTATTAAAACCTTTGATGTTAAGAAATAAAAATAATTTGTTTGATGGTACTCAAAACAAAGTAATTTCTGAAGCTGTTGCAAATAATATTACAGTTAAAAAAGTTAAAAAATTTGATTTATCAAATTATTTATTAAATTGCCTTATGCCACAAAATTCTGTAAAAAAAATAACTTCATTTAGTCAAGTTGCAAATGGAATTAATTCAGGAAATTGTGTTTTATTTGTTGATACACTAAATGTAGCTTTTGATATAGAAGTAAAAGGTTTTAAACAAAGAAGTGTTGATAAACCCAATAACGAAATTGTAATTAAAGGACCTCATGAAGCTTTTGTTGAAAATATTCGTACAAATACTTCTTTAATTAGAAGAATTATTAATAATGAAAATTTAATTATAGAAAATGTAGAAGTTGGTAAAATAACCAAAACCAAATGTGCTGTCTGTTATATGCAAAACATAACAAATGAAGATTTAGTAAATGAAGTTAAATATCGTTTAAATAATTTAGACATAGATTCTCTTCTTTCTGCTGGAGAATTAGAACAATTAATTGTAGATAGTAATGTATTAGGCATTCCAGAAGTTTTATCTACTGAAAGACCTGATAAAGCTTGTAAATATCTACTTAAAGGAAGAGTTGTAGTTATTGTAAATGGAACACCTTATGGAATTATAATGCCGGCTGTCTTAGTAGACTTTTTGACTTCTTCCGAAGATAGTAATTTAAAAGTTAATTTTGGAAATTTCTTAAGAATATTAAGAATAATTGCTAGTTTTATTACTTTATTACTTCCTGGGCTTTATATAGCAATTACAAGTTTTCATCAAGAAATATTACCTACTAGCTTGCTTTACTCAATTTTAGCATCACGTGCAAGTGTACCCTTTCCTATTATTGTAGAAATACTTACAATGGAAATTTCTTTTGAATTAATCCGTGAAGCAGGTTTAAGAGTTCCATCACCTATTGGCCCTACAATAGGAATTGTCGGTGCTCTGGTATTAGGTCAAGCAGCTGTTAGTGCTCGGTATTGTAAGCCCAATATTAATTATTATTGTTGCAATAACTGGTATTGCCTCATTTGCAATCCCTGATTTTTCATTTGGCTTTCATTTAAGATATTTTAGATTTTTATTTATCTTACTTGGATTTATGGCAGGATTTTTAGGAATAGGTCTTGGACTTTTTGTATATATTGCTCTTCTTTGTAGTTTAGATTCATTTGGAGTACCATTTACTTCTCCTCTTGCTAATACTTCTAAAGGAAATGGATATTTACTCCCTCCTATTTGGAAACGTGAAAACAGAGCTTCTTATATGACAACCAAAAGAGAAAAAGACCAAGAAAAAATTTCAATGAAATGGAAATATCATGATAAAAAGAGGTGATATAAATGTCAAAAACTAAACTTGGAACAGCAGAAGCTATAATGATTATTTTAACTGTTATAGTAGCTCGTTCAATTTTGTCATTACCAACAGATTTATTAAATGCATTCAAATCTTCTACTATTTTAAATTTAATATATGTTAGTATTATTGCAATTTTAATTGTTCTTTTAATTTGTAAATTATTTAAAAAATTTCCTGGATTAGATATTATAGATATTTGTGAAATTACAGGAGGTAAAGTTTTCAAAAATATCATAGGAAGCGTTTTTATCATCTACTTTCTTGTTAGTGCAGGTTTAATGACAAGAAATTTTTGTGAAAGCATAAAAATACTTTATTACCCTATGACAAATGTATTCTTTATAATTGCTCTATTTATAATTGCCATGTGCATTGTAAATAGATTAAATTTTAGTGCAACTGCAAAAACCACTCTTATAATCATACCAATTGCACTTATTAGCATTTTATTTTTATTTTTTACTAATATTAATAAATTTGTGCCTGAAAGAATTTTTCCTATTTTAGGTAATGGATTTTTTAATACTTTTATCTTAGGCACTACTAATATTGCATCTTTTGGTGGTATAGCATATTTATATTTTTTACCACCAATGCTTAAAGAACCTAAGAATTTTAAAAAAATAGCTATTATTTCAATTACCTTAACTGCTATATTTTTGATTTTTACAGTTGCAATTTTACTTTTTATATTCACATTTTTTACACATGTTGATGAAATATCTCCTCTTTATACTGCTGCAAGATATATTGAATTTGGGAACTTTTTTCAAAGGTTAGAATCCTTATTTCTTTTAATTTGGATTTTAATATTTGCTTGCTATATCAGTATTGCTTGTAGATTTTCAATGAATATATTTCAAAAACTTACTAACATAGAAACAACTACTCCTTTGGCTAATATTTTTGGCTTATTAGTTTTGGGAATTGCCTTACTCCCTGAAAATTTAGCAATTGTACAAGATTTTGGTGCTAAAATATACCCTTATTTAATGATTTCACTAGTTTTAATAAGTAGTATTGCTATTTTAATATTTGCAAATATAATAAAACGAAAAAAAGAAAATTATTTGCGAAAGGAGACCTAGTAAAATATGAAAAAATGGATAAGAAATATTACTATTATTATAATTATCTTTGTATTTATAACAGCCTTTTCTAGTTCATATTCTTCTTTAAATATTGATAATTTAACATATGTTTTAGCTATTGGAATTGACCTTTCAGATAATAATGAATTAGAAGTAAGTTTTCAATTTACCAAACCTCTTCCTGCTGAATCTAGTGCAAGTGAAAAATCTACTCCTATTATTAATACAGTAACCGCTTCATCTCTTAGTAAAGCTATCAATTTAGTAAATGGTTATCAACCACGTCAGCTTAATTTATCTCATTGTAAAATAATTGTATTTTCAGAAGAACTTGCCCAAAGAGGTATTTCTGATGAAATATACACTTTAATTAATGATACTCAAGTAAGACCTTCTTCAAATATTATTATTAGTAAATGTAATGCTAAAGATTATCTAGAACAGACTAATCCGGAAATAGAAAATTTAATTTCTAGATATTATGAAATTTTTACTGATTCTAGTAGATATACTGGACATATGCCTAATGCAACTATTGGAGATTTTTTCAATAGCCTTATTTGTAAAACTTGTGAGCCTTATGCAATTCTTGGAGATTTAAATTTAAACAATAATTCAAACGATTCTTCTGTACAAGGTGAAAATAATGTTGAAAATATTGGAGTTGCTGTTTTTAATAATGACCAATTAGTTGGTGAGCTAAATTCTTATGATACAATTTGCTTTTTAAATATTAGAAATAAAGTTGATAGATTTTTAATTACTATTCAAGACCCTTATGACAGCAATGAAACTTTAGATATTTATGTTACTCCAAAATCAAGCCCTAAAATTAAAGTAGATACTTCATCTTCTCCTTATATATATATTAAATATAATTTTGATGCTGAAATTTATTCAATGTCAAATAATTCTGAATATTTGTCTAATGATGTCTTAGATACTATTTCTAATGCATGTAATAGTTATCTTGAAAATATGTTTTTAGAATATTTATATAAGACTTCCAAGGATTTCAAATCAGATATAAATGGTTTTGGAAATTTTGCTGCCAAAAATTTTCTAACTATTTCTGAATATGAAAATTATGATTGGTTAAATAAATATAAAGATTCTTTCTTTAATGTAGAAATAAATACTTCTGTTAAATCTGGTATGTTAATACTAGAAACATAAAATAGTAAAAAAGGATGTGATTTAATGTCAACAATTATTTACCAATTAATATTTATTTTTATTACTATTTTTATATTTTTTAAAACTGTTGGCTATGCCATTTATGAATTAAAAGAAAAACAAAATAAAGTAGGTGCTATTACAGTTATTTGTTTTTCATTTCTGGTTATTGTTTTTTCTAATGTTGCAACTATTATTGCACTATAAAAGAAGATATGTTTATTTCATATCTTCTTTTATTAATTCAAAATCTATTTCTCTTAATATTTTACTTGCTCTTTTTACTCTGATTTTTACTTTATCGCCTATTTTATATTCTGTTTTTGTTATTTCTCCAATTAGTCTTTTTCTTTCCTCATCATACATAAAGTATTCGTCACCTAAGTCTTCAAATCTAATTAATCCCTCTACTGTATTTTCTAATTCTACAAACATACCAAATTGTGCAATTGAAGAAACTATTCCGTCATATTCTTCTCCTACTTTGCCTTCCATATATTCAGCCATCTTCATTTTGTCCGCTTCTCTTTCAACTTCTGTTGCAACTTTTTCTCTTTCTGATGATTTTTTGCTTCTATCTTTTGCTTCTTCTTTATATTTATTATATTCTTCTTGCTCAATCACATAATTTTCTTCTAAATATTTTGATATTATTCTATGTATAAATAAATCAGGATATCTTCTAATAGGTGATGTAAAATGGCAATAATATTTACTTGCTATTCCAAAATGCCCTTTATTTACATCTTCATATCTTGCAAGTTTTAATGTTCTTAATATTAGTGTAGAAATTACTCTTTCTCCTTCTTTTCCTTTTATTTCCTCTAATATTTTTGCAAATTCTTTAGGATATACATGTTCGCCAGAATATTTTATTTTTAACCCATAATTATATAAAAATTTATTTAATTCTCTTACTTTATCAACATCTGGCTCTTCATGTACACGATATATAAAAGGTGCATCTAACCAATAAAATTTTTCTGCAATAGTTTCATTAGCTGTTAGCATAAATTGCTCTATTATTTCATTTGCAAAACTTGTTTCGTATTTTCCTATACTAATAGGCTTTCCTTCTATATCTAATTCTATTTTAGTTTCTGGTATATCTAAATTCAAATATCCATTTTCCAGTCTTCTTTGCTTTAATATATTTGCCAATTCTTCCATAAGTTTGAAATCTTTAATATATGGCTCATATTTTTTTAATACTTTTTTATCTTCTCCGTCTAATATTTTTTGTACATCTTTATAATTCATTCTTTCTGTAACACGTATTACAGCTTTATAGATTTCAGATGAAATAACTTTCCCTTCTCTGTTAATCTCCATAGAGCATGATAATGTGTATCTATCTTCTCCAGCATTTAAACTACAAATTCCATTTGATAATTCTCTTGGAAGCATTGGTATTACTCTTCCTAACATATAAATACTAGTTCCTCTAAGTAAAGCTTCTTTATCTAATAAACTATTTTCTTTTACATAGTAACTAACATCTGCAATATGTACATTTAATTTATAATTACCATTTTCTAGTTTTTCTACACTAACAGCATCATCTAAGTCTTTTGCATCTTCTCCATCTATTGTAAAAATTATTTTATCCCTTAAATCCACTCTATTTTGAATATCTTTTTCATCTATTTTATCTCCATATTTTTTTGCTTCACTTACAACTGGCTCTGGAAATGTTGATGGCAAATTATGTTCTTTTATTATAGATAACATATCTACTCCTGCTTCATTTACATTTCCAAGTACTTCTATTATTTTTCCTTCTGCTTTTTTATTTTTTTCAGGATATTTAATTATTTTCACTAATACCTTGTGGTTATTCCTCGCCTTTCCAAAATTCTTTTTTGATATATAAATATCTGTTCCAAAATTTTTATCATCTGGAACTACAAAACCAAAGTTTTGGTTATTTTGAAAAGTTCCAACTAATGTATCTTTTTCGTGCTTTAAAATCCTAACTATTTTCCCTTCTGCTCTTTTTATTTTATTTTCTTCTTCTATTATTTCAATTAATACTTGGTCACCATTTAATGCATTTAAAGAATTTTCTTTAGATATATATATTTCATCTTCTTGTTCTTCTATTTTAACAAATCCGAATCCTTTTGCATTTTTTCTATATTTTCCAGCATAATATGTTTTTTTACTTAAAGAATACCTATTCTTTCTATTTTTTTCTATTTTTAACTCTAATTCTAACTTTCCTATTACTTCCAAAAATTCATGATACTCATTTTTTGGTACTCTCATAATCATAGCAATTTCTTTTGCTTTCATCGGGACATAATCGTCATCACTCATAAAATCTAAAATTTTCTGTTCTCTTTCTTCCATTATTTAAATTTATTCCTTCTTTCTTTTTTATTTTTTCTAAAAAAAGGAGCTTGTTTTTTAGAAAAACCGCCCCTTTTATTTTATGCCATATATAATATTCCTAATACAATTGTTAATATAGCAAATATAATAGATAATATAACTGTCCATCTTTTTTGTTTTCCTTCTTTAGTTCTTCCTTTATTTTTCTCATAAAAATTATTTGTTGATGAACCTGTTATTGTTGAAGATAAACCTGAATCTTCTTTTGCTTGTATAATTGCTAATATTATTATTGCTATAGCTATAATTAAATATATTGCTATTAATATTCCTTGTATAATCTCCATTTGTTTATTCCTCCTAACGGCTTTCTCATAGTTACTTAGCTATTTTAACATATATTTACCTAAATTGCAAATATTTTCATACTTTTTTTACCAATTTTATTAAATTCCATACACCTATTTGTTTTGGAAGGCTTTCAAATGATATTTTTTCCTTTTTAGTCGGATGTTCAAATGTTATTTTATATGCCCAAAGAGCTATTTGTTTATCTTTTCCTCTTTTACCATATTTTTGGTCTCCATATATACTATGTCCAATATTTGCTAATTGAACTCTTATTTGATGATGTCTTCCTGTATGTAAATTTATTTTTATTAAACTTAAGTTTTTTTCTTTATCATAAGCTAATAATTTATAATCAAGTTTTGCAAACTTACTATTTTTCTTGTTTTTATCTACCACTTTACTTGTGTTAGCTTTTTCATCTTTATATAAATAATTTTCTAAAGTTCCTTCATCATTCATTTTTCCATCTACTATTGCCAAATACTCTTTTTTAAATGTCTTTTCTCTTATTTGATTACTTAGCCTTGATGCTGCTTTTGATGTTCTTGCAAATACCATTATTCCTCCAACAGGTCTATCTAATCTATGTACTAATCCAAAATATACATTTCCTGGTTTTTGGTATTTTTCTTTTATATAGTCTTTTACCAATGTTAGCATATCTACATCTCCAGTCGCATCTGATTGTGATGGTATATTAGGAATTTTTTCTACTACTATTATATGATTATCTTCATATATTACATTTAATTTTTGCATATTATTTTTCCCACCTAGCATAAATTCCACATGGTAATATTAATTTTGAATTCTCCATTGGAATTCCTATTTCTCCACATTCTTCTTTTCCTTTATATTTTTTTCCTACTGTTAAATTAATTATATTTTTTAAAACTGTACTTGATATTCCTGTTGTATATGAGTTTATTAAGAAAAATAATGGATTTTTTGATAATACATTTGTACATAATTCCACCAAATCATATATATTATTTTCAAATTGCCATACTTCTCCTTTTGCTCCTCTTCCATATGATGGAGGGTCCATTATTATTGCATCATATTTATTGCCACGTCTTATTTCTCTATTTACAAATTTTACTACATCATCTACTATGTATCTAACGTGCTTGTCTTCTAATCCTGATGATACTACATTTTCTTTTGCCCATGTTACCATTCCTTTTGAGCTATCTACATGGCATACTGATGCTCCTGCTGATAAACAGCTAACAGTTGCTCCTCCTGTATATGCAAATAAATTCAATACTTTTATTTCTTCTTTTCTTTTCTTACTTTCTTCTTTTATTTTATTAATCATCCAATCCCAATTCACAGCTTGTTCTGGGAATAGTCCTGTATGTTTAAATCCCATTGGTTTTATATTAAATGTTAAATTTTTATAATGTATTTGCCATGCTTTTGGAATTTTTTTATTAAATTCCCATGAACCTCCTCCTGTTTTACTTCTATGATATGTCGCATTTATTTTATTCCACTTTTCTGGAAATGATTTATTTTTCCATATTATTTGTGGGTCTGGTCTTGAAAGAATAACATCTCCCCATTTTTCTAATTTTTGTCCATCTGCCATATCTAATATTTTATATTCTTTCCATTCACTTGCTAATTTCATCTTTTTTACCTTTCATTTTTATTTTTTCACATTAATATTATACTAGAAAAATCCAGAAAACTCAATAAATATTAAACAAATAGAAAAACTACTTTAAAAGATATTAATTATATCTATCAAAGTAGTTTTTAATATTACATTGCTAATTGATTTTAAGCAGAATGATTTAAGAAAATATCTCTAATGTAATACACAATTTTCCAATACCATTTAGTCTTTCTATTCTTTTCCAAGAAATCTTTTTTAACAATCTTATCAAAAATATTGCTAAACATTTCTTTAGAATATTGACTTTCAAGGTATCTTGTGTGATATGCTTCTTCCTTTAAATCTTCGTAAAGATTAGATAATCCATATATAGAAAAAGCAATATCTTGTGTATTATTGCTTTCTTCAATGAAAGCAATAATTTTAGAGATTTCTTCTTCATGCTCCTTATTATATTCATACCGAGGATTAAGTTTCTTTAAATAGAATTTTTGATTTTTGTTATACTCATTTAAGGTAAAAAGCAAGATGCAAGCATCTTTTACATTTTTTAGCTTTTCGGCTTCAAGTGACTTAAAATCATAATTTTCTATCTGAAGAATCCTGTGTTGAATATCTAAAATCAACTCAAGAACATTTTGCCAATCATCTGTTCTTAAATAGCAATGAATATTTTCTTCATCAAAATTCATAGAATTATATTCTTGTTGAACCTGATGATTCTCTCTGTCCTGGTAAGTCATTTGACTTTCCTTTCTAACTTAAGTTGTTTACATTACTTATGCAATAACTTTATTATACACGCTTTACATAAGAAAATCAAATTATTTAGATTTCTTGTAATATTTTCATAAAGCTATATATCATTGTTATATTTAATATAGAAAATGCTATAAATGAAATACCTGCTGTTGTTATAAGTTTATGTTTTCTCATAAAAATCCATACTTTACTTTTAAATCTTGGCTTTTTTAATACTAACTTGTCCAGCCTTGTATTATACCTTACTTCATACCAATTTTCTTTTGTTCTTTCCATATGTGCCTCCTTATAAATTTATTATATATATATATATATTCATTAAAATTTATTTTATTCTTATTTTATTATTTTTTATTTTAAAAATAATTATAATGTTTTAAATCAGTTGGTATGATGGCAATTAATGGAAAAAAGCTTAAAAATATTTAACTTTTAAAATATATATGATATTATTTTACTAGATTTAAAAACGTCATATTATTAAGGTATAAAATTGATATCAGATTTAAAAAAGCACATTCTTTATCAATATCAAAGTTTAATAATAGTTGTATTCGCTAAACCTTCATTAATATCTATAATAAAGAATGAGTCATTTATATATTCCTATATAGGTAAAATAAAAGGAAAAGTTGGCACAGTGGTACCCTTTCGTATTTGATGCGATCTAACGCTTCGACTACAGTAGCATACTTACCATTAATCTTTGAAAACAAAAAATAAATAGACTAACTTCACCACAAAATGGAAATCCTGCTTGGATATCAAAAATCATAACCACCAAAAAACTGTCGGTTATGATTTTTATAAAAGAGTAAAATATTTATTAAGTTATATTTCTTACTCAACCTTTCCAAATTTATTTAATGGCCATATTCTAATTGCAACAGTACTTTCTATTTTCTCCAATGGAATACATCCAAATGCTCTACAGTCTGTACTATGACTTCTATTATCTCCCATTGCAAATACACAATTTTCGGGAACAACAAAATTATCAAATCCTGGTCCCACAACATCTGTTACCACTCCCGATTGTAGGTATGGCTCATCTAATTCTTGGTCATTTATATATACTTTTCCATCTTTTATTTCTACATGTTCACCTGGTACCGCAATAACTCTTTTTATATAACTTTCTTTTCCTATTTCTAAGAAGTTGTATGTAAACCATTCAAATGCTATTTTTTCATTATATTTTGCTTTTGGATTATTTTTATCTACCTCTGTATAAGTATATTTTATCTGTGCTGGCTTTTCAAAAGTTATTATTTGCCCTCTCTCAGGCAACGTTTTAGTTGTTCTTCCCCATCTATTTAACCATAATCTTTGATTTTGCTCTAATGTCGGATACATTGAGTTCATTTTCACAATTGTTGGTGTTCCTATGAAATATCTAAATAAAAGAGCCAATACAATTGCTATTATAATACAAATTATCCATTCTAAAATATTTCTTTTATCCATAGCTTTTCCTTTCTATTTTTATGGTATTATATCATATATTTTTTTCTAAAACAATTATGAAAAAAATAAAGGTTTGATTGCAAAAGTAAATAAATTCTCCGCTCCTTTTTCTGTCTATTTGATTTTTTTTTGATTTTGTGGTAAAATTATAGTATTGAAGGTATATTCCTTCATGAGAACCTATAAACAGTATTATAAACAATCTACAACAAGGAGGATTTACTATGAAAGGTAAGAAGATTGCAACTACTGTTTTTACACTGATTGTTTTAGGGTTCATCGCAGTTATTCTCTACTCCATTTTCTGTAATGCGAGTGGAATCTTGGAAAGCTTTATTAGCATTCCGATTGGCTACTTGGTCTCTGGTCTCGTTGGTGCGGTTATTATGTTCATTGCTCTAAAGTTCACTGGATGTATCCGCATTCCAATGTCAAATTCTAAGATCAAGAAGCTTAATAATTCTGAAACTCCTGCCAAACTCGGTGATTTTGCTGTTAAGCCTAAAGAGACTAACAAGCCTACTGAAGCTGGTACGAAGAAGTAAGAATAAAAGAAGTGATGTAATTTTTTTCACATCACTTCTTTTATTTTCTTAGCTAAATTTTTGGTTATTCCTTTTACTTTTGTTAATTCTTCTATACTTGCATTTTTTATTCTCTCTACACTTCCAAATTCTTTTAATAAAGCTTTTTTCTTAACTTCTCCTATTCCTTCTACATTATCTAATTCCGATTTTGTAATCTCTTTGTCACGTAATTTTCTATGATATGTAATAGCTGTATCATGTACTGTATCTTGGAAATTAGTTATTAAATTCATCAATTTTTGAGATATTTCTAACTCATTTCTGTTTTCATCCATTAAAGCTCTTGTTTGGTGTTTATCATTTTTTACCATACCAAACACAGGAATTTGTAAATTATATTTAGCAATTGCTCTTTTTACAGCTCTTATTTGTGTTATTCCACCATCTGCAAATATTGCATCTGGTAGTTCTCCAAAACCACCTTTAGGATTTTCTATAGAATGTTTTAATCTTCTAGTTATTACCTCTTCCATACATTTAGGGTCATCTTGTCCATAAACAGTTTTTATTTTAAATCTTCTTGATAAATTTCTTTTTATAACCCCGGTCTTGCATAACACACATACCTGCCACCATATATTCCCCTGATATATTAGATATATCATATGTTTCTATTTTTCTTGGTAATTTATCCATTCCTAAAATATTTTTTAATTCTAATAAGATTTCACTTTTATCTTTTTCTTTATTTTCTAAAGTTACTTTTGCATTATTTTCTGCCATTTCAACGAAACGAAGCTTTTCCCCTTTTTTAGGAGTTTTTATTTCCACTTTTTTTCCTAAATTTGTGGATAACCATCCCTCTATTGCTTCTTTATCCTCAATTTCTTCTCTAATCATTATCTTACTAGGAATATTAGGATTATCTAAATAATATTGTTTTATAAATCCTGATAAAATTTCTTTATCATCCATATCTTTTAAATCTTGATAAAAATAATGCTCTCTTCCTATCATTTTGCTACCACGTACAAAAAAGATTTCTATACATACTTGTAATTCTGATTTTGCAATTCCTATTACATCTATACTATTTTCAGATATATTAGATACTTTTTGTTTTTCAGATACTCTTTCAATTGCTATAATTCTATCTCTTATCATAGCTGCTTTTTCATAATCTAGTTTTTTAGAAGCTTTCTCCATTTCAACTTTTAGTTCTTTTATTATTTTATCTATCTTCCCATCTAAAAGGTCTATTATTTCTTTTACTTGTTTTCCGTATTCCTCTTTAGAAACATTACCAACACATGGAGCTAAACATCTTCCTATATGATAATTAAGACAAGGTCTTGTTCTTTCTTTTAATACCCTACACTGTCTTATTTTATATCTTCCTTTTATAAAATCTATCATCTCTTTTGCACTTCCAGGATTAGCATATGGGCCAAAATATTTTGACCCATCATTAATTATCCTTCTTGTTATAAAAACTCCTGGAAAATCGCTTTTCATATCAATTTTGATATATGGATATGTTTTATCATCTTTTAATAAAACATTAAATTTGGGTCTATTCTTTTTTATTAAATTACATTCTAGTATTAAAGCTTCCGCTTCATTATCTACTACTATATATTCAAAATGGTCTATTAAACTTACCATCTTTTTTATTCTTTCTGGTTTATTTGTTTTTCTAAAATATTGCCTTACTCTATTTTTTAAAGATACTGCCTTTCCAACATAGATTATGTTGTTGTCTTTGTCTCTCATAACATATACACCAGGCTTAGCAGGAAGCTTTTTTAATTCTTCTTCTATGTTAAACATTAAAATCTCCTCTTATTAAAGTTCATATATAGCTTTAGCATATACTTTGGTTGCAAATAATAAATTTTCTATAGAAATAAATTCATCTGTTTGATGGCACATATCTTTTGCACCTGGCATATTAGCACCAAAAGAAATACAATTTTTAAATGCTCGTGCATAAGTTGCTCCACCAATTGCAATTGGTTCTAAGTTTAATTTATTTTCTTCATTAAAAATCCTGCATAGTGTTTTTACTAAATATGAATCTTTGTTTACATATAAAGAATCTTCTATTTCAATTCTTTCATATTTTAAATCTTTATAATTTTTAGAAATTATATCTTCAAATTGTTTTTCTACATCTTCTATTTTAGTTCTAACAGGTATTCTTAAATTCATGTTTATTGATAATTTACCATTTTCTAATATAAATCTTCCAACATTTAAAGTTAAATTTCCCGTTTCATCTTCATGGTTAATTTCCAATAAATTTCCATTATAATCTAAACCTATATATCTTGTAAAAAAGTCTAATAATTCATTTTTTTCTTTATATTTTTTATATATTTCATCTAAAACAATCATTAATCTAGAAATAGCATTAACACCCATATCTGGATGAGCAGCATGTGATTCTATTCCATTAGATATTATTTCTACTGTTTCTTGTATTAAACTTACTTCTATATCAAATTCATGTTTTTTAATTATTTCTTTTAAATCTTTTATAAAATCACTAACATCTATTTTATCTTTATTTAATTTTATTTTAACTATACATTTTTTTGGTACTACATTATTTGGATTATTATTAAAATCGATATCTGTTATAATAATATTTTTATTACTTTCTAAATTATATGGCATAGATATTGCTGCAGTTAAGATTGATTTTTCTGCATATATACATGGAAAGTCTGCATCAGGACTAAATCCTATTGTTGGTATTTCTTCATGTGCTTTATAATATTCAATACATTTCCAATCATTTTCTTCATTTAAACCTAAAATTAATCTTACTCTTTTATGTATTTTACAATTATCTTTAACTGCTTTCATAGCATATAATGCTGCCATTACTGGTCCTTTATCATCAACTGCTCCTCTTCCATAAATTTTATTATTGGAAATAGTTCCACTAAATGGTGGATTAGTCCATCCTTCCCCTACTGGTACAACATCTAAATGTCCTATTATTCCTAACAGTTCTTCTCCTTTACCAAATTCTATATATCCACAATATCCATCTATATTTTTAGTTTTAAAACCTAGCTTTCTTCCAAGTTCTAACATATATTCCAATGCTTTATTTGCATTTTCTCCAAATGGCATTTTAGGATTTTTACTTTCTTCATAAACACTTGGTATTTGTATTAATTTCTGTAAATTTTCTATCATTTCATCCTTATTATCATTAATAAACTTATCAAACATATACTCATCCTTTCTTTTTGTCTTTTAGGAATATCACCTACAAGCAAAAATTCTTATATTATTATATCAAATTTAATTACAAAAATATAGTTTCTTTTTAAATTTCACATTTATTTACATTTTATTTTTCATATATTATTAAATATTAATATAATTAAGTCATATAACTAGAGTTTATAATAATTTATATTATTATATTTTTGTTTTTATAATTCTTTTTTAACATTTCTGTCTTATTATCTTTTCTTAAACTAATTTACTTAGTATTTTTTATATTTTCATAAAATAAAAAAGAAACAAGCAAATTATAGCTTATTTCTTATTAAAATACATTATTAAATTTTCTATTGTTTCTTTATCTTTTTTATCTAATTTATCATATCCCGCTAATTTATATTCTAAAGTCTTATTGTCTTTAACATTTAAGTATTCATTAAAAATCTGATTCATACCTATTTTATATAAATTACAAAATCTAATTAATATCTCATAAGATGGGTTCGCTCTATCTTGTTCTATATCACTTACATATCTTACAGAAACTTCTATTTTTTCAGCTAGTTTTTCATGTGTATCTCCATTACTTTTTCTTATTTCTTGAATTACTTTACCAATTTTTATATTATTTGCTTTTTTCATTTATACCACCTTGTTTATTTTTTATTTATATTATCAAAAATCCAGCACAGTATAAACGAATTATTTCTGTACTTTATAGTAATATATTTCAAAGATTTTTTAAATATTTATTTAATAACTTATCTAATATTTTCCTTTGTTTTCTTACTTCTTCATCCTTTCCTTCTTTTATTAGTTCCATTAATATTTCTAATTCTCTTTCTATTTCTTTTTTAATTCCATTTATACCACCTCATCTTTAGTTTTACCGTCTATTTTTCTTTTATTCATTTTATCATTTATTAGTTATAAATCAACTTTTATTTTGAAGTAAAATCAACTATATTCTTTTACTTTTCTTACTTTTTCTTTATATTAATAACTTTATCTAAGTTTTTTAAAAAGAAGTTCTTAAGACTATTATTTACCTAAAAACTTCTTTTTAAAATATATTAATATTTAATAACAACATATTAAACAATATTACTAATATAATTTATCAATAAGCATAAAAATCTATCATTTCTTGAGATTACTTAATATTACCATAATTACATTTTTAGTATTTCCGTTTTTAGTTTTTCTATTTTTTCTTTACTTAAATGTGTATATTTTTCTACGTATTCATCATCAACACCATTTTTTAACATTTCTTTTGCTACTCTTATTATTCCTTCATCTATTCCAATTAATTTTCCTTCACTTATTCCAATTTTCTTTCCTTCGCTTATTCCAATTTTTCTTCCTTCATCTCTTAACATTTTGTTTTCTTCTAATATCATTTCTTCTACCGCTAACATATCACTACTTTCCTTTCCTATTATTTTTTCCATTATTTTTCTTGCTACTTTTGTACCAAATTTTTTATTTAATGCTATTTCCATTGTTGTATATACTATTTCTTTATTTTTTTCTTCTTCTATTTTTTCTTTTATTTCAAACATTGTTCTTATTAAATCTTTTGTATTTCTTTCTTTTTCTATTAACATTATTTTACTTAATATTCCTTCTTTTTCTAATAGTTCTTCTTTTGTATAATTATTTACATCTACTAATGCATAATACCCTAATGTTCCTAATTCTATTTCTCCTCTTTTTATTATTTTTTCTTCATATAATCTTTCTTGTATTTCTTTTATATAGTTTTTGGCTGTCCATTTTTCTTTTCCTGTATACAATACTATTGGTATTACTAAACATTCTTTATCTTCTTTTTTAGGATTTTCTACTTCATTTGCTCTCATTATTTCTATTTGGTAATTTAATATCCTATATGCCATTCTATAATCTACTCTTGTTTGATGTTCTATTAATATTACTACATTTTTGTTCCTTATTTTATATACTATATCTGCTTCTCTGTATCTTAATTCTGATGTTACAAAACTATTTTGTGATACTATTAAGTCACTTGGTTTTATTTTACTTCCTATAACTTTACTTATAAATCTTGCTGTTTCTTTTTTACTTTGAAATACTCTTTTTATTATTTTATCATGTTCTTTATCTATTTTACTTTTATTCTTGTTAAATTCTTCGCTTTCTTTTGCATATTTTTTAACTAATGCCATAAACACTGGGTCTTTTAAGTATTTTTCAATTTCTAGTTTTACTTCTTGTTTTAATCCTTTTTTAAGTTCATTTTTATTTTTTTCTATTTCTATCATTATCATCTCCTATATTATATTATTTTGATTTTAAAAGCAATATTTACATTTTAATAAATATAATAGTTTTCTTTTGTTTTTCTTGTTTTTTCTTACTTTTTCTTTCTCTTTTGTACTTTTTTGCCACCTCCTTATTTTGTTCTTTTTCTATCTTTTTTAGGGAATTTTGTGTGAGATTTAAAAATAACTTTTCACACAATTAGTTTGAAATAAAATTCTTCTATATTAAATCACGAAAACCAAAAAATTTCAAGAGTAAATTTAAATTTTTTCATCGCAATTTTTGACAATATTCGACATTTTAAAAATTTATAAAAAAAGAAGCTATCTCTAGCCTCTTTTATATGATATCATATATCTATACATTTACAAAATTTCTTTTTTGTTTATTTTTTGTTTACTAAATCTTTTAATGCTTTACCAGCTTTGAATACTGGAGCTTTTGATGCAGGTATTTTGATTTCTTCTTTAGTTTGTGGGTTTCTACCTTTTCTAGCTGCTCTTTTTCTAACTTCAAAAGAACCAAATCCAACTAATTGAACTTTATCTCCTTTTTTTAGTGATTCTGTTACAACTTCTACAAAAGCATTTACTGAGTTTTCAGCTGCTTTTTTTGTTTCTCCTGTTTTTGCAGCCATTGCTGCGATTAATTCAGCTTTGTTCATTTAAATTACCTCCTATAAAGTATAATGTTATGTACTTTACTGCCTGAACGAAGCAATAAATGTACTACTAATTAAATTAATTCGCCAAAAAACCTTAAATTCCTTCTTTTTTTCGTATTTTTTTATAAATTTAATATATTTTTAGCTTAGTTAGTATCTTACTAATCTTATCTCCTGCTGGTGCCATTTGTATTTCTTCCTTAGTAAATATTTTCAAAGCTACTACTGCCAAGCCATAGATAATTACTGCAGATGCTATTGCTACTATTGTAGCCAATTTTTCTGCAATTATTCCTGAAAGTGTTAAATAAATAAAATATGAGCAAATTGCCATTATTACAGTTGCTAAAACTGGCTTTAATACAAATTTATTAAATGGCAATTTAATTTTAAATGCTTTCTTTAAGCAAATTATTGAAATCGTAAATGCCACAACATGACATGCAACAGACCCCCATGCAGCTCCATTTACTCCTATTTCTGGAATTGGCACTAATACTAAGTTCAAAATCAATTTTACAATTACTCCGTAGACCTAATGAGATTGCTGGAATCCTTAATAAACCATATCCTTGTAATGCTCCATTTATTGTCTGGTCTAATATTGTAAATAATATTGTAAGTGAACTTATTTGCAATATGACTGTTCCATCACTTGCATTCGGATATAATAAATTTAGTATTGGTCCTGCAAATAAACACATTCCTATTGTACATGGAAGTCCAATAAGCATTGAAACAAGTAAAGAAAAAGATGTTTTTTGTTTTATTGTCTTTCTATCTCTTCTTGCTTTTGCAGCTGATATTGCAGGAACTAAGGCAGTTGAAAATGCCACATTTATTGATAAAGGAAGACTTGTTAAAGTATCTACTTTTCCTCCTAAAATTCCATACTGACTAACAGCTACATCTTCTGGTAAAAATTCTTTTAAACTTCTTACAACAGTAAAAGAATCTATATTTTTATTTAGTGATGAAAGTATAGCAGTTAGTGCAATTGGTAAAGATACTAACAATACCTTTTTTATAATATTTCTTACTCTTTCATATTTATAATTTACTGTTGATTTTATTTCTCTTGCTATTTCTTTTCTTCTTACTTTATAAAATAAATATAAATATCCAAATCCAGACATTGTAGCAAGTGTTGTTGCAAGAGTTGCTCCTGCTGCCATCCATTCTGTTGATACATTAGATACAATTGCAACTATTTCTACTAGAATAATCGTAAGTGCTGTTTTAAATACTTGTTCTATAGTTTGTGACCTTGCTGTTGCTTTTATTTGTTGTCTTCCATTAAAATATCCTCTCATAACAGAAGCTATTGCAACAAAAAATATTGCCGGTGACAATGCCACTAAAGTCATTTCCGCATCTGGTATTTGTAACCAATTTACAGCTATTACATGTGCACCAAAAAATAACATTAACGTTCCAATTAATCCAATTACAGCAAATGTTGCAAATGCTATTTTAAAAATCCTATATGCTCCTTTATGGTCTCCGAAGTGCTACTCTTTCTGATACGAGCTTAGATATAGCATTTGGAACACCTATTGATGAAATTGTAAGAAGTAATGCATATATTTGATAACTTGCTGCTACAATTCCATTTCCCTTATCTCCAAAGCCTTCTCTGTTTGTCAAATATAAATTATATACTAAGCCTAAAACTTTTATTAAAAGTTGTGAAAATATTAATGTTATAACACTTTGCATAAAAGTTTCTTTTTTTGTAATTCTTTCTCCTTCCACGTGTTTTGCCATCAAATCACTCCATTTTTTTAATGTTTACTATTACAATTTTACTTAATTATTATAAATTTAATTACTAAAATATTCAATACTTTTTCATAAATTAAAAAGGAGCAGTTATTTTTGGAGGCTGCTGAAAAAGTAGTTCAAAAAAATAGTGAATTAGAAAATATTTTTTCTAATTCACTATTTTTTATATACTT
>CALXAD010000022.1 GCA_944386195.1 uncultured Clostridia bacterium | reverse complement strand
TGCTTATAAATTGCTTTTTCTCTTACAAATTGCTTTTACTTCTTCTAAGTTGCTTTTAACTTTTCAATTGACGAAAATAGGAAAAAGTATAGAAAATTTATTATCTCTTTTTAAATTCTCTATACTTTTGTTAGTCTTATAATAATTTCAAATCTGGTTTTAGTCCCAAAGCATTTCTTATTAATTGTTTTATTTCAGTTTGTTCATTCATTATTTTAGCTATATTTATACTATCTATTTCTCTTTGTTTTCTTATTTCTGGTAAATCATTATTCTTAATATCTGATATCATATGTTTAATATTAGGTATTTCTCTTTGTTCAACATTTTCTAATCTACTATCAATATTTGCTACAATTGATTTTATAACTGGTAAATCTCCGTTTTCTATTCTATCCATTTGAGATTTTAAAACAAATAAATCTTCTTTTTGCATTTTGTCTAATCTTTGATTTACTTTCTTTAATTCATTATCCATTTTATTGTTTAAACCATTTAAGCCATTATCTAGTTTCTCGTTCATTTTAGTTAGTTCGGTATCCATTTTTTTGTTTACCTCTTTTAGTCCTGTATCTATTTTGTCATTTAATGTTTCTAGTTTTTCATTCATTTTGCCTAATTCTGTATCCATTCTTTCGTTTACTTCTTTTAATCCTGTATCTATTTTGTCATTTAATGTTTCTAATTTTTCATTCATTTTGCCTAATTCTGTATCCATTCTTTTGTTTACTTCTTTTAATCCTGTGTCTATTTTGTCATTTACTTCTTTTAACCCTGTGTCTATTTTGTCATTTAGTTCTGCTAAACCTTTATCTAATCTCTCATTTGTGTCTTTAATTTCTACTTTTAAACCTTTTACCTCTTTAAGTATTTCTAAAGCAATTGTATCTTCCATATTTTTTCACCTCCTATTTTAAAATAAAAAAGTACCGAACTCGTTAATCATAATGTAAAACTATATTATCACATTAACACAAAAAGTTCAATACTTTTAATAAAAAACATAAAATTATTTTACTAATTATACACCAACAGTTGAAAATCCATTATCTACATGTATAACTTCACCAGTAATAGCACTTGATAAATTACTAAATAAAAATGCTGTTGCATCTCCTACTTGTGATGGTGTCACATTTTGATGTAATGGTGCTCTTTCCTCTACTACATCTAATATAGAATTAAAATCTTTAATTCCTTTAGCTGATAATGTTTTTATTGGTCCTGCTGAAATTCCATTTATTCTCATTCCATTTTTTCCTAAATCTTTTGCTAAATATCTAATACTTGCTTCTAATGCTGCTTTTGCAACACCCATTACATTATATCCTTCAATTACTTTTTCAGAACCATAATATGTATAAGCTACGATACTTGCTCCTTCATTTAACATATCTTTTTCTCTAAGCATTCTAACTATTGCAATTAATGAATATGCACTTACATCATTTGCATGAGCAAATCCATCTCTTGAAGTTAAAATAAAATCATTTCTTAAATCTTCTGAATTAGCATGTGCTATTGCATGTAAAACTCCATCTACTTTACCATGATTTTTCTTTATTTCATCTAAGCATTTTTCTATATTTTCATCTTGGCTTACATCTCCTAATACATAAGCTTTTGCACCTGGTAATTCTTCTAATAATTTATTTACCTTTTCTAAATTTTCTTCTGCACAAGTACAAATAACTTCTGCTCCTTGGTCATACGCAGATTTAGCTGCTCCCCAAGCTATGCTCCATTTGTTTCTTACTCCCATAATAACTACTTTTTTTCCTTTTAAAATCATTTTTTATCCTCCTTATAATTTAATTTTACTATAAAATATATCTGTCCCCAATTGGACAAAATGTCCAAAAGGAAACGTCCCCAAAAGGACATTAAAAGGACATTACATATTTCTAAATTTTTGGTATCTTTGTGCTAATAATTCTTCTTCTGATAATTTTTCTAGTTCTTTTATATTTTTTATTAGATATTTTTTTATGTCTTCTACTATTCTTTCAAAGTCATTTTGTGCTCCATCTTCTGGTTCTTTTATTATTTTATCTATTATTCCTAATTTCTTTAAGTCGTTTGCTGTCATTTTCATATTTTCTGCTGCTTCTTTTGCTTTACTTGAGTCTTTATATAAAATGCTTGCAAATCCTTCTGGTGAAAGTACAGAATATACTGCGTTTTCTAGCATTACAATTTTATCACCAACACCTATTGCTAATGCTCCTCCACTTGAGCCTTCTCCTATTACTATACAAATAATTGGAACTTTTAGTCTTGACATTTCCATTATATTTCTTGCTATTGCTTCTCCTTGTCCTCTTTCTTCTGCTCCCATTCCTGGATATGCCCCTGGTGTATCTATAAATGTTATTATTGGTCTTTTAAACTTTTCTGCTTGTTTCATTAATCTTAATGCTTTTCTATATCCTTCTGGCTCTGGCATTCCAAAGTTTCTTTCCATATTTTCTTTTACATTTTTTCCTTTTTGTTCTCCAATTACTGTTACTGGCATTCCATCTAATGTAGCAATTCCTCCAATAATTGACTTATCATCTCCGAATTTTCTATCTCCATGTAATTCTATAAATTCTTCAAACAATGCTTTTATATAATCTAATGATTTTGGTCTTTGCAGTTCTCTTGCAAGTTTTACTTTTTCCCATGCTGTTATCATTACTTTCTTCCCCCTTTAGTATGAAGTCTTACTAATTTTGCTAATGTTTCTTTCATATCTTTTCTTTCTACTATTTTATCTATAAAACCATGTCCTAGTAAAAATTCTGACCTTTGAAAACCTTCTGGTAGTTTTTGTTTTATTGTTTGTTCTATTACTCTTGGTCCTGCAAATCCTATTAATGCTTTTGGCTCTGCTAAAATTATATCTCCTAGGCTTGCAAAACTTGCTGTTACTCCTCCTGTTGTTGGGTCTGTAAATACTGAAATATATAAATTACCATTTTCATTTAATTTTGCTATTGCACTTGACGTTTTTGCCATTTGCATTAATGATACTATTCCTTCTTGCATTCTTGCTCCACCTGATACACAAAACATTATAAGTGGTAAGTTTTCTTTTATTGCTGTTTCTATTGCAAGTGTTATTCTTTCACCTACTGCTGAGCCCATGCTTCCCATAAGGAAGTTTCCATCCATTACTCCTAATACAACTTTTTGTCCTTCAATTTCACATGTTCCGCATTTTACTGCTTCTTCTATTTTTGTTTTCTCTTTAAGTGATTCTACTTTCTTTAAGTATCCTTCAAAATTTAATGGGTCTTTTGTTAAGATATTTTCTCCTATTTCTTTAAATGTTCCTTCATCTGCTATTTGCTTTATTCTTCTTCTTGCTGATAATCTAAAATGCTTTCCACAATTAGGACATACGCTTAAATTGTCATGTAAATCTTCTTTATAGATTATTTCTTTACATTCATCACATTTTACCCATTTTCCTATCATTCTGTCTGATGCTTTTTCGTTTCTTACTCTTACTGTTTCTTTTTCATTCACTTTTTTTAGTTTGTCAATTATCAAGAGTTTTACCTCCTTACTATATAATATTTTTCTTGTGCTATTATATATTTTATTTTTTATTTTTGCAAGTAGAATGCTTGGTCAAAAAACAATCTATATTTATATAAAATTTGTGATAGGTATTATTAGTTTTTTCCTTTAGGTCTTTTATAAAATATTTAAACCATCCTGAACTTTCTTAAGAAATAGTCATTCTGAAAAAAGATGTTGATTGATTTTTAAAAAGTATAGCACATAACTATGCTCTTTAATTTTTACTATATATTTACTATATATTTTTTTAAAAAACTTTATTTTTTACTTGAATTTATTTTCTTTTTAGTATAATATATAAACAGAAAATTAAGAGATTTCTTAAGGAGGATAAAAATGCCAAGAAAAACAAAAGAACAAACAGAATTAGAAAATAAAGACGAACCAAAGAAAGTAGCAACTAAAAAAGCAAAATCTACTACTTCTAGAGCAAAAAAGACTACTACAAAGAAAACTACTACAACTAAAAAAACAGTATTAGAAGATAAAGAGGTAAAATCTACAGAAAAAAAGACTACTTCAACAAAAACTAGAAAAACACCTACTGTAAAAAAATCATCTACTAAAAAAACTAGTTCTTCTACAGCTAAAAAATCTACTAAAACTACAAAAAGAAAAACTACTACAAAAAAAACAGCAAGCAAAAATAAGAAAGAGCTTATTAAAATAGAACCAGTAGAATATTATGATTTACCTTATCGTTATAATCAAACTGTTGTAAAAGTTTTAGCTCAAACACCTACAACCCTATTTATTTATTGGGATATATCAGATGAAGATAGAAAGAATTTTGAAGAACAATATGGAAAGAATTTCTTTGAAAACACTAAACCTGTTTTAGTAGTACATAATGATACTTTAGGATATAGCTTTGAAGTAGAAATTAATGATTTTGCAAATAGTTGGTATTTACATATTGCAGATAGTAAATGTGATTATAGAATTGAACTTGGTAGACGTCCTATTAAAAAAGATGAAAAGTTAAATACTGATTATATTTATGTTACAACATCAAATGAGATGGAAGCACCAAATGATAGGATTTTATTTAATAAAAATCAAAAAATGGTTTATTTTAGAAATGTAAAAACAGGAAATATTACAGCTAAGTCTGTTAATAACATATCATTTATTAGAAATATGGGAAAAATATATAATATTTATGATTTATATAAAGAAATATATCAAAACGAAGATGTAGAAGAAATTTATGATTTAAAAAATCCTTCTTCTCACCCATCTTCATAGGAATAATGAGACACTGGAAACAGTAAGTCTAAGGTGTCTCATTATTTTTGTTAATCGATTAGACAATTTTCGACAAATAAATTTGAGACAAAAAGGCACCGTCCCCATTTGTCTCATCAAAAGGAGTTATTATAATGCAAGAGAAAAAAGGTTATGTTAGTTTTGTGCTTCATGCACATCTTCCTTTTGTTCATCATCCAGAAAGTGATGATTATTTAGAGGAATCTTGGCTATATGAGGCTATTTCAGAAACATATTTGCCATTACTTAGGAATTTTAAAAAATTAGTAGATGAAGGTGTTGATTTTAGAATTACAATGTCACTTACTCCTCCTCTACTTTCAATGCTTGATAATAAATTATTACAAAGAAAATATATTAAATATTTAAAAAGACAAATTGAATTATCAGGAAAAGAAATTAAAAGAACTGCTGGTGATGAAAGATTAAATAAACTTTCTCATTATTACTATGACCGTTATTCTGATGATTTAAGATTATTTAGAGATGTTTTTAAATGTAATATTATTCAAGGTTTTAAATATTTCCAAGATATTGGAAAGCTTGAAATTATTACTTGTGGTGCAACTCACGGATATTTTCCTATTTTATATGTTAATGAGAAAACTGTTAGAGCTCAAATTGCTGTTGGCGTTCAAACATATGAAAAATATTTTGGAAGAAAGCCTCGTGGTATTTGGCTTCCTGAGTGTGGATATATTCCTGAAGTTGATAAATATTTAAAAGAATTTGGAATTGAATATATTATTACAGAATCTCATGGCATTTTATATGCTGACCCTACTCCACTTTATGGCACTTTTGCTCCTATTGTTTCACCTGGAGGTGTTGTTGCATTTGGTCGTGATATAGAATCTTCTAGACAAGTATGGAGTTCTATTGATGGCTATCCAGGTGACTTCAATTATCGTGAATTTTACCGTGATATTGGTTATGATGTAGATTATGATTATATAAAGCCTTATATTGCTCATGATGGTGTTAGAGTTCCTACTGGTATTAAATATTACAGAATTACTGGTAAAACTGAGTTTAAAGATTATTATAATCTTCAATGGGCAAAAGATTCTGTTGAAAGACAAGCTGGGCATTTCTTTGATTGTAGAACTGCTCAAATAAATCATTTAGCACAATATACAGAAAATCCACCTATTATATTATGTCCATATGATGCTGAACTTTACGGTCATTGGTGGTATGAAGGTCCTTATTGGTTATATATTTTATTTAAAAAGATTTATTATGATGATTGTAATTTTTCACTTATTACACCATCTGAATATATTGATAAATATCCAAACATGCAAGTTGCAACTCCTTGCCGTTCTAGTTGGGGTGCTAATGGTTATAGTGAAGTTTGGCTTAATCAAACTAATGACTATGTACATAGACATCTTCACGTTGCAGGAGATAGAATGTGTGAATTAGCAAATCTTTTCCCTAATGCTAAAGGTTTAAAGAAAAAAGCTTTAAATCAATGTGCAAGAGAGCTTCTACTTGCTCAAAGTAGTGATTGGTTATTTATTATAACAAATGGCACAATGGTTGATTATGCTAAAAAAAGAATTAAAGACCATATAGGAAGATTTACAAAATTATATTATCAAATTAAAGATAATAAAATTGATGAAGAATTTTTAAAAGATATAAATAAAAAAGATTGTATATTCCCTGATATTGATTATAATATTTACAGATAAGAGATAAGATGAATTTTTTTCATCTTATTTTTCTATTATATAAATATTTTTTAAACAAGCTCCTTTTTTATAATTGTAACATACTATAATGTATAAGTTTTACGCATTTAGTAGATACTAATTTTATTGAAAGGAGACTTTTTGAATGAAATCTTTATGTATTAAAACAAATAATTCTGATTTACTAAATTATCTACTAAATGAATTAAAGGAATTAGAACTAGATAATGTTTGTTTTTCTTTATGCCAATTTAAACATTATAAAAATATTATAATTCATTATACTGGTGAAAATGAAAAATTGTTTTTGGAAAAAATCTCTTCTATTCTTTCTTTATTAATAATTGATGAATTAGAAGAAAGTTTTATAAATAAAATTATATTAGATTATTATTTTTATTTTGACAGTAATGAAAGAAAAGATATTTTAAATCTTTGTTTTGATATAATGTCAAATGATTTTTCTGATATTTTTGATAAGAAATTTAATATACTTCATAATATTTTTTATAATTTTTTATTAAATAATAGAAATTTATATTTACAAGGTTTTACAAATTTTAGATTAAAACCTTATTTTAAAATTTTAGATGATATAGTTTCAGAAGCTGTTAATTGTTTTGTTGTTGAAAAGGAATATTTAGAGTTTGTTTCTCTTCTTAAATTATATATAAATTCACAAGATAGTACATGTAATCTTGTACATTTAATTTATTCAAGTCATGAAGAAGATTCTATTCTTTTAGATGAAAATAAAGAAATTATTGATACTTCTAATAATAATTTAAATGCAAAATTTCTAAGTGATATTTCTTTTTCTAATAATGATTATACTTTAAATACTTTACTTACTATGCTTCCTAAAGAAATATATATTCATTTAATTGATGATTATATAGATGATTTTGTAAATACTTTAATTGCTATTTTTGAAAATAGAGTTCATATATGTACTGATTGTAATATTTGTAATCTTTATAAACATTCTACTATAATAAAATAATAGCGAAGCTTAAAGCTTCGCTTTATTTTATGCTAATGTATCAATAGCTTCTTGTAATCCTGGTAATAATGCATCTTCTAATGCTTCGTCTGAAACTACTTTCCATTTTTTATCTTCTCTTACTACATTTATTGTTTTTGTTACTGTTGTTGTTTGTATTTGGTCACTTCTTAATTCTTCTAAGAAATAATTTTTAAAGTCTTGTTCTGTAATTGATGTTGAAGTATTTCCGCCAAGTATTTCTCTTGCTGCATCTAATGCTCTTTTTGCATAATTATTTACAACTGTTTGAAAGTCTTTATTTGTAATTTCAACTTCTACTGTTGCTTTATCTGTTTCTTCTGTTACTTTAGTAATTTTCCAATTTAGTTTTTCAAATAATAATTTTTGTGTTTCTTCATCTAGTCCTGTTGTATCAAATACATCTTCTCCTCCTGATACAAACTCTTTAGCCTTTTCAAAATCCCCTGCTTTTAAGTTTGTTAATAATCCTTCTACTGATTTTCTTGGATTACTAGATGCTACTATCATAACTGTTAATAATGCTATTACAGCTAAAACAATTACTACAGTTATTGCTGTTGGTATCCATGTTTTCTTTCCTGTTTTTTGTTTTGGCTCTTTTTTATCTTTTATTTTCTTAGCTTCTTTTTTATCTACTTGTTTAAATTTTGCATCATTTTTATTTTCTGTTTTTTCTACCTTTACTTCCTCTTTTTTATCTTGCTTTACTTCTTTTTTATTATCCTCCATATACTCCACTCCCTTACTTTCCTTTTCTATATTCAAATTATATATTAATAATTTATTTTTTGCAACATTTTTTTACTTTTTTCTTAAATAACTATATACTATATGCAACAGATAAGAAAAATAGAAAGGCACCTACTAATGTAATAACATATATCAATATAGTAATTACTGTTCCTACATAAAAAGATACATTTAAAGCATATGATATAAATTTTATTACATTCTTATTTATTCCAGCTAAGCCTTTTTCATAGCTATTATTTTTAGCCATTATAAAATCACTACTTGATATTTTATATATTTCTGATAATTTATATATTGTGTTTAAATCTGGATATTCTAATCCATACTCCCATTTTTTTATTGTTTTTTCTGTTATATTGTTATTTTCCAGTTTTTCTACTAATTGAAGTCTAGTCCAACCTTTACTTACTCTTAGTCTTAACAACATTTTTTCTAATTCTTCTTTTTGCTCTAATTTTTCTTCTTTAATTTCTTCTTTTTCTACTATTTTATTTTCCATTTAATTCCCCTTTTTTATTTATTATATTGTTACTTTATTTAAAAATCAAGTATTTTTATAAACTTCCATTAATTCCTCTTGATACAATTTCTTTCATATTTTCAATTAAGCTATCTATTTCTTTTGGTGTTACTATTAAATTATAATCTTTTGGAATTAAGGCTTCTTTTATTTCTTCATAATTGTCTTCTTCTCTTAATCTATTTAAATAATCATTTGATTTTGCTTCATCTTGTAATTTTTCAATAAATAAATCCAAACTGTCATTTACTAATACTGCTGTTTCTACTACTGTTGGTATTCCAATTGCAACTACAGGTATTCCAAGTGTTTTTATACTTATTTCACTTCTTGTATTTCCAACTCCTGCTCCTGGTACTATTCCTGTATCTGAAAGTTGAACCGTACTACTAATTCTTTCTATGCTTCTTGATGCTAAAGCATCTATTACTATTACAAGTTTTGGATGTATATTATCTACTATTCCTTTTAATATTTCTACTGTTTCTATTCCTGTTGTTCCTAACACTCCTGGTGCTATTGCACTTACCATTCTTGTTCCTTCTTCTACATATTGTGGTAAATAGTTTATTATATGTCTTGTTACATCTATTTCATTTATAACTTTAGGTCCTAAACTATCAGGTGTTACATAAATATTTCCTAGACCTACTACTAAAACTTCTCCTTGTTTATCAATATGAGAATCTAATATCTTTTTTAACTCTGTTGATAAGACTTCTGATGCTTTATTTATTTCATCTTCTTGTGCTATTTTTAAGTTCTTTACATCTATTGTTATATAATTTCCTTTGGGTTTTCCAATTGCTTTTTCTCCATTTTCATTTGTTATTATTACTTTTTCTACTTTTATATTTTCATCTATTTCTTGTTTTTCACTTTCAATTCCATCAATTTCTCCTTTTTCTTTGCTTGCTTGTTTATAAATATCTCTTCTTTCAGATGCTAAATCTGTTCTAAAATTATACATTAAAATCCCTCCATTTTTTCTTTAGTTTTCTTATTTTTAAATCATTTTATACAAAATAAAAGAAAATACTTTTAAATAAATTAAAAATATTTTCTTCTAAATTATTTATTTATATTATTTATTTTTATCTTTCTAAATATTTCTTTAAGAATTTTCCTGTATAACTTCTTTCATTTTTACAGATTTCTTCTGGCGTTCCTGTTGCTATTACTTCTCCTCCATTTTCTCCGCCTTCTGGTCCTAAATCTATTATATTATCACATGTTTTTATTAAGTCAAGATTATGCTCAATAACAATTATTGTATTTCCTGTATCTACTAATCTTTGTAAAATATTTACTAATTTATGAACATCTGCAATATGAAGTCCTGTTGTTGGCTCATCTAATATATATAAAGTTTTTCCAGTTGCTCTTTTTGATAATTCAGTTGCAAGTTTTACTCTTTGAGCTTCTCCTCCTGATAATGTAGTTGAAGGTTGTCCGAAGTTTTATATATCCTAGTCCTACATCATATAATGTTTGAATTTTTTGTTTCACTCTAGGTATTTTATCAAAGAATTTTAATGCTTCTTCTACTGTCATATCTAATACTTCAGCTATATTTTTTCCTTTATATTTTACTTCTAATGTTTCACGATTATAACGTTTTCCTTTACATACTTCACATGGTACATATATATCTGGTAAAAAGTGCATTTCTATTTTATGAACACCATCTCCATTACAGCTTTCACATCTTCCACCTGATACATTAAAACTAAATCTTCCTTTTTGATATCCACGTAATTTTGCTTCTTCTGTTGCTGCAAAAAGGTCTCTTATCAAATCAAATACCCCTGTATATGTTGCAGGATTTGAACGAGGAGTTCTTCCTATTGGTGATTGGTCTATATTAATTATTTTATCAATTTTTTCAAGTCCTTTTACACCTTTACATTTTCCTGGTTTCTCATTTGAACCATTTAATTCTTTTGCTATTATTTTATATAATACTTCATTTACCAATGTTGATTTTCCAGAACCTGATACTCCTGTTACACAGTTGAATACACCTAATGGGAATTTTACATTTATATTTTTTAAATTATTTTCTGTAGCTCCTTTAACTTCTATTACATTTGTTTTTGAGATTTTTCTTCTTTTTTCAGGTACTGGTATTTTCTTTCTTCCACTTAAATATTGACCTGTAATAGAATCTTTTACTTTTTTTATTTCCTCTGCAGTTCCGCTGTGCCATTACATTTCCGCCATGTACTCCTGCTCCTGGTCCAATGTCTATTATTTGGTCTGCTGCATACATTGTATCTTCATCATGTTCAACAACAATAAGGGTATTTCCTAAGTCTCTTAATTTCTTTAGTGTCGCTAAAAGCTTATCATTATCTCTTTGATGTAGTCCAATACTTGGCTCATCTAATATGTATAATACTCCTGTTAATCCTGAACCAATTTGTGTAGCCAACCTTATTCTTTGAGCCTCTCCTCCTGATAATGTTCCTGCATTTCTTGATAATGTTAAATAGTCTAATCCTACATCTATTAAAAATTGTAGTCTTTGGTCTATTTCTTTTAATATCAATTCTGATATCATTTTTTGTGTTTTATTTAATTTTAGTTTATTTAAATAATCTTTTATTTGTCTAATTGACATTTGTGTTAATTCATTTATATTTTTACTTCCTACTTTTATTGATAATATTTCTGGTTTTAATCTCGCTCCCTTACATGCTGGACATTCTGAATTTGTCATATACATTTCGTAAAATTCTCTCATTCCTTGTGACTTTGTTTCATTATGGCGTCTATCTAAAGTTGGTAACACCCCTTCAAATGGAGCTGTAAATTTTCTAGTTCCTGCATATGATTCATATTCAAAATCAATTTCTTCATCACCTGTTCCATAAAGGATTTTTTCCATGAACCAACGTGGCAAATCTTTTATTTTTTTATTTTTTATATCTATTCCATAATGTCTTCCTATTGATTCAAAATACATTTTTGCCATTGTATCACCTTTTTTCATGGTACTTGAGCCAAATGCTTTTATTCCATCGTATAATGTTTTATTTTTATCTGGAACAATTAAATCCTCATCCATTTTCATTAAATATCCTATACCTGTACATACAGGACATGCTCCAAACGGATTGTTAAATGAAAACATTCTAGGTGTTAACTCTGGAAAACTAAATCCACAATCTGGACATGCATAATTACAACTATACAATTTAGGTTCTTTACCTACTATATCTATTAAAACCATTTTATCTGCATGTTTTAGAGCTATTTCAACAGATTCTGTTAATCTACTTATTATATCTGGTTTTATTACTAATCTATCTATTACAAGTTCTATATTGTGTTTTTTCTTTCTATCTAATTCAATATCATCTGATAATTCATAATTTTCTCCATCTATTCTAACTCTTACAAAACCTTCTTTTTGATATCCTTCTAATTGTTTTGTATATTCTCCTTTACGTCCACGTACTACAGGTGCTAATACTTGGATTCTTGTTCCTTCTGGTAATGTCATTATATTATCTATTATTTGGTCTATACTTTGTTTTTCTATTTTTTTACCACAATTTGGACAATATGGAACTCCTATTCTTGCATACAATAAACGTATATAATCATATATTTCTGTTACTGTTCCTACTGTTGAACGTGGATTTCTTGAGGTGGTTTTTTGGTCTATTGATATTGCAGGAGAAAGTCCATCTATTCTTTGGACATCTGGTTTTTCCATTAATCCTAAGAATTGCCTTGCATATGATGATAAGCTTTCTACATATCTTCTTTGTCCTTCTGCATATAACGTATCAAACGCTAAACTTGATTTTCCAGAACCTGATAAGCCTGTTATTACTACTAATTTATCTCTTGGTATTTCTAAATCTATATTTTTTAAATTATGTTCTTTTGCCCCTTTTATAATTATTTTATCATTCATATTATAACCCCCACGTAATTATACTATATTTAGTTTTTAAAAACAAGAGTTTGCTAAAAAAGAAGGAAGAACCTTTTTAAAGATTCTTCCTTGGGATAGGATATTTATCCTACCATGTTAAGCTACGAATCAATCCTTCGCATCAGCTAGATTTTTCTTCTTGCTCCATTCGTCATACACTTTGTCCGGGTCTTTGTCGAACTTCGTGATGAGCACAGGAACATTGCCTATACTGATGAGAATTCCGTTAACCCTCTCATAGCCATTGAGCAAATCTGCATCTTCCAACTTCTTTTCAAAGTTGGAAGACTTCTCAAAGCATCCACAAAGGAGCTTGAAAATCTGCCTTGGCTTAAGAGTATGAGGTCCATATCCTTGTAAGAACACGACTCCGCTTTCATATGTAAGAAAATCGGTAATCATCTTTGTGCCTTGCTTTGCAAGGGTAATTGACCAATTATTGCGGGCTCGGAAATTCTGATTGTAGCTTACTTCTGTTACTTTGGTCGCTTCCATTTTAATTCCTTTCTAAAAGCGATACCTTTTTAGCTACATTTGTAGCCATATATATATTATAACATTTATTTACATAATTTGCAAATAAAAAGGAACCTCCAAAAAAGAGATTCCTTTTATAGGATTATTTATCCTATTTAGGCTTTAAGCGTTTGCGATATTCTTTAGCAATTTTGCTTGATTCTGCATTTTCCACGCTCCATAAATCACGTCAGGATTGTGGCTATCTTTAGTAACAAAGACATAGACATCATGCAATTTAATTGCAATAGCGTCAATCTTCCTAGATTTATTGTCTTCGTTCAAAAGCAAATTGCTACCAAGCACTTCTTCTAGGTTAGACCCTTCCTCGAAACACCCTGTAAGGATTTTAATTACATCCTTTGGTGCAGTGTATTCTGGAGAAAGACCTTCAAGAAGTAGAATACCGATGCGGTGGCCTGAAACTGTAGTCTCAATAGTCTTACCTTGATTTTCAAGAGTAAGTAGCCACTCCCACTTATCAAAAAGTGGTTCAGAACCATCATTACGAATTACTTCAGCCTTAGTCGCTTCCATTTTTCCTCCTTAGGATATGCGACAACCTAATAATAAAACTACTTTTGTAGTCATAACTATATTATACTATAAATTCACATAATTTGCAAACTAAAAAATACCTACTATATTTCCGTTTTCATCAATATCAATTTTCTCTGCTGCTGGCACTTTTGGAAGTCCTGGCATTGTCATAATTTTTCCTGCTAAAACAACAATAAATCCTGCTCCTGCTTTTAATTCTATACTCCTTACATGTATATCATATTCATTATCACATCTTAGATTCTTAGGATCATCTGAAAAAGAATATTGAGTTTTAGCAATGCAAACAGGCAAATTATTATATCCTAAACTTTCTATTTGTTTTATTTGTTCTTTTGCTTCATCAGAATATATAACATCTTTTGCACCATATATTTTAGTTGCAACTTTATATATTTTATCTTCTATAGAATCACTATCTTCATAAATTAATCTTAGTTCTTCTTTTCTTTCTACTATTTCTATTAATTTATTTGCTATATCTACTGCTCCTTCTGCTCCTTTTTCCCAACCTTCTACTACACTTAATTCTATATTTTTTTCATTTAGTTTGTCTTTTAACCAATTTATTTCTTTTTCTGTATCAGATGCATATTTATTTAAAGCAACTATTACATTTAATCCAAATTTATCTTTCATATTTTCTATATGGCGATATAAATTATCTATTCCATTTTCTAAGCCTTCTATATTTTCTTCTTGTATCTTTTCTTTTTCTACTCCGCCATGATATTTTATTGCTTTTATTGTTGCAACAATTACAACTGCATCTGGTTTTAATCCTGTTTTTCTACATTTAATATCTAAGAATTTTTCTGCTCCCAAGTCTGCCCCAAATCCTGCTTCAGTTACTACATAATCTGATAATTTAAGAGCCATCTTTGTTGCAATTATACTATTACATCCATGTGCTATATTTGCAAATGGACCACCATGTATAATGGCTGGTGTATGTTCTAGGGTTTGTACTAAATTAGGTTTTATTGCATCTTTTAAAAGAACTGCCATTGCTCCATTTACTTTTAAATCTTTTGCATATATTGGTTTATTTTCCTCATTATATCCAACAATTATATTTCCTAATTTTTCTTTTAAATCTTGTAAGTTTTCTGACAAACATAAAATTGCCATAATTTCAGAAGCTACTGTTATATCAAAGCCATCTTCTCTTGGTACTATTTTCTTTTCACCTGAAAGACCAGTTTCTACTTTTCTTAATTGTCTATCATTTAAATCCATACATCTTTTCCATACAACTTTTTTAAAACCTAATTCATTTCCAAAGTAAATATGGTTATCAATCATACTTGATAATAAATTATTTGCTGTTGTTATTGCATGTATATCTCCTGTAAAATGTAAATTTATATCTTCCATAGGAGCAATTTGGACTTTTCCTCCTCCTGTTGCTCCTCCTTTTATTCCAAATACAGGTCCTAAAGATGGTTCTCTTAATGCTAATATTGAGTTTTTACCTATTTTTTTTAATCCATCTGCTATTGCAATTGATACAGTGGTTTTTCCTTCTCCTAAAGGTGTTGGACTTATGGCTGTTACTAATATTAATTTTCCATTTTTCTTTTCTTTGTTTTTATTATATACTTCATTTGATATTTTCGCTTTATATTTTCCATATAATTCTATATTCTCTTCATCTATTCCTATTTCTTTAGCAATTTCATCTATTTTCTCTAGTTTAACACTTCTTGCTATTTCTATATCTGTCATATAACTCACCTCTAAAATTAAATAAGGGCTTTTATACAATTAGCCCTGCTACTATTCCTATTAATGCTCCTACAAATACTTGTACTGGAGTATGTCCTAATACTTCTACTAATTTTTCAGATACTTGAACTCCTGTTAAACCTGGTGTTTCTATTAATTTATTTAATAAAGCTGCTTGTTTTCCTGCTGCTCTTCTTACTCCACACGCATCATACATAACTACAAATGCAAATGCAAGTGATAACGCAAATAAAGGTGTTCCGATACCTTCATCTTTTCCAATTAAAGTGCAAAGACTTGCAACTACTGCAGAATGTGAACTTGGCATTCCTCCTGCTCCAAGTATTCTTTTAAAATTAAATTTTTTAGTTGTTACTAAATCATATATCAATTTAAATAATTGTATTCCAAACCATAGTAAAAACGGAACATATACATATTTATTTTGTATAAATGTCATAAAATTGTTCATTTTCTTTGTTACTCCCCTTTTATTCTTCTGTTTTAAATTTTTCTTCTTTTACTTCTCCATTATTATCTATTAACATAGTAATCTTTTTTTGGGCTTCTTCCAAAGTTTTACTACATTCTTTAGATATTTTTATTCCTTCCTCAAATTTTGTTACAGAATCATCTAAATTCAAATCTCCCTTTTCCAATTCTCCAACAATTTTTTCTAAATCTTCCATTTGTTCTTCAAAACTTTTACTCATATTTATAATTCTCCTCTTTAAACTAATTTATTGTTGCTTTTTTCTTACCATCTGTAAATCTTAAGTCTACAATATCTCCTTTTTTTAATTCATTTTTACTTTTTACTATTTTTCCATCTTTTTCTGTTAGTGAATAACCTCTAGAAAGTGTTTTTAGTGGACTTAAGGCATCTAGTTTTGATACTAATTCTATATATCTATTTTTTTCTTTTTCTTGTTTTATCTTTATTGCACTATCAATTCTTTTTATTAAATTATCTATTATCTGATAATTATCATTTATTTTTCTATATGGGTCTTTAAATACTGAACTTGCCATGCATTTGTCATATCTTAATTTCATTACTTCTACTTTTTTTACTAAAGACATCCTTAGTCTATCTTGTAAACTTTCTATTTTTCTTTTTAATTCATACACGTCTGGCACTGCAAGTTCTGCAGCTGCTGATGGTGTCGGTGCCCTTAAGTCTGCTACAAAATCTGCAATTGTAAAATCTGTTTCATGACCCACAGCTGATATTATTGGTATTTCTGAATTATATATACTATGTGCTACAATTTCTTCGTTAAAAGGCCATAAGTCTTCTAACGAACCTCCTCCACGTGCTAGAATTAGTACATCTGCTAGTTTATTTCTGTTCATAAATTCTATACCTTCTGCTATTTTCTCAGCCGCACCCTCACCTTGTACAGGTACAGGAAGTAATCTTATATATACATTTGGATTTCTTCTTGTTGATACATTTATTATATCTCTAATTACTGACCCTGTTTGTGAACTTAAAACTCCTACTACTCTTGGTAAAAGAGGTATTTTCATTTTATGTTCTTCATCAAATAATCCTTGTTTTTCTAATTTTTGTTTTAGTTCCTGATATTTAGTATATAAATCTCCTAATCCATCTTCTTGCATCATTTTTACATATATTTGGTATATTCCATCTCTTTCAAATACTGAAACACTTCCCAAAACTATAACTTTCATACCATCTTTTGGCATGAAAGTTAATTTTTCAGCATATGATTTGAAACAGATACACTTTATTAATGAATTTTCATCTTTTAATGTAAAATACATATGTCCTGTATAATGATTTTTAAAATTCGAAATTTCTCCTTTAACAAGTATTTGACTTAAGTTCTCATCATTTGCTATTTTTTCTTTTATATATTTATTTAAATCAGAAACTGTAACAGCTAAATCACTATATCTCATGTTTTTCATTTCCTTTTTTTATTCTTTTACTATACTTGCTAAAACTCCATTTACAAAGTTTTTAGAGCTATCTTCCCCATATTTTTTTGCAAGTTCTACAGCCTCATTAATTACAACTTTAAATGGTAATTCTTTATATTTTATTTCATATATTGCAAGTTTTAAAATACTTAAATCTATTTTAGAAATACGTTCTATTTTCCAGTTTGATTTTAAATGTTCTTTTATTTTTTCCTCAATTTCATTTTTATTTTTTTCAATTCCTAAAATTGCATCTTTAATATAATCTATTTCACTTTTATTAGTTATATTATTACTTTCTATATATAACTCTATTGCTTCTTCTAAATTTTCTACTTTTTGTATTTCTAAACTATAAATTAATTTAAAAGCTGCTTCTCTAATTTCAGAACGTGTCATTTTGTTTTCCTTTCTTTTACATCTTATCTATAAAACTTTTTAATTTTGTTTTAACAAAATCTTTATTTTGTTGTACATAATTTCCAATAAGAGCTCCTAAAATTATAACAACTGCTGCTAATATTAAATCTTGTAATCTTGTTATTAAAATTAAAACAGCAATAACAATTCCTATAATAGCCCCTTTGTAATGATTCCAAAAATCTTTAAATCCGTTCATACAATTCATTCCTTTCTTAGTATTAATTCTTAAGCTTGTTCTTCTTCTTTCTTTGGTGCTACTTTCTTAACTGTAATATTTACTTCTTTTACATCTAAATCAGTTGCTGTTTTTACTTTTTCTTTTATTTTTGTTTGAAGATTTGCTGATAAGTCTTTAATTACTGCATCTGAACTTATTATTAAATTAACATATACTTTTACATTATTATCTTTATCAAGGTCTACTCTAGTTGTTACTTGTTCTGCACTTTGAAAATTTAATGCTACTGAATTCACTAAATTTTCTATTGTTTCTTTAGAAATTAAAAGTTTTCCACTTTCGTTTTCTAATAAAACTCCTTGTCTTTCTTTTATTTGTTCTTTTGATGTTGAATCAAAAAATATACATTTTATTGATAACAATATAAATATTATACTTAATCCAAGTACTATTTTACTTGATGTCTCTCCTACTATAATTCTATAGAACATGTCTCCAACTAGTCCCATATCTAACCAACCAAATATTAGTAAACATACTACTATTGATAATATTAATATTATGTTTGAATATATTATTAATGTGATTTTTTCTAAAGTTTTCATTTTTCATTCTCCTTTTTATTTATTCTTCATTTTTTTCGTTTTCTGTATTTGTTTTTACTGCTGTGTCTGTGTTTACACCTTGTACATGTACATTTACTTCTTCTACTTTTAAACCTGTCATGCTTTCAACTGCTTTTTTTACCCTGTTTTGGATTTCAAATGCCACATCTGGTATTCTTGAACCATATTCTACTATTATATTGACATCTATTTTTGCAGTATTTTCTACTATTTCTGCTTTTATACCTTTTGCTAAATTTTTCTTTCCACTAAATACTTCTGATATTCCTCCAGCAAATCCTCCTGCCATTCCAGAAACTCCAGGTACCTCTGATACTGCAACACCTGCTATTACTGCAACTACATCATCTGATATTTTTATTCCATCATTTTCTGTTTTTATTTCATCATCTAGTTCTACAATTTCTTCTTTTTCTTTGTTTTCGTTATTTTCTTTTCCTTCTTCACTCATAATTATTCCTCCTCTATCTTTTTTTAAAGATTATTATAATTTTCTGTATAAGTATATCAATTTTTTATTAAATTTACAACTATTTTCATAAAATTTTAAGATGTTTTTAGGTATTCCAAAAAAAATATAAAAAATAATAGCAGTACTATCACTACTATTATTCTATAACTTCTATTTTAGGAAATTTATCAAATGTTGTTCTTACTTCTATATTTGCATTTTTATAGTCATTTATTTTTTGTATAATTTCTTTGTTAATTATTTCTCCAGGTGCAATTAGAGGTATTCCTGGTGGATAAATCCAAATATATTCTTTTGATATTTTTCCTTCTGTTTCTTTATAATTTAAATATTTTGAATTATTGTTTTTTATTGCATCTAAAATATTCATTTTCTTTTCTGGTAATACTATTTCTATCTTATTTTCTTTTTCTTCTTTGTTTTCTAATTTTTTATCTATTTCTTCTAATGCATTTAATAATCTTATAAAGTTTTCTTTAGTATCACATATACTTGTCATTGCTAATGCATAATCTATAGATGACATTTCTAATTCTATTTTATACTCTTTTCTTAATATATCTGCAAGTTCTTTTCCTGTTATATTAGTATTTTTTGTTATTATAACTATTTTTCCAAAATCATAATATTCTTTATTTTCTATTTCATTTCCTAATATTTTTAGTTTTTGTAATTTTTTTGTTTCTTTATAAAAATATTTTAAATTATTTTCATATTCTTTAAACAATTCTTCTTTATATATTAAAATATCTAAGCATTCTTCTATTGATGACATTAATATATATGATGGGCTACTTGTTTCAAATATAGATAATTCTCTTGCTACATTTTCTTCTCTTACTAATTCTCCTTGTATATGTAACAAAGCTGTCCCAGTTAAAGCTGGAAGTGTTTTGTGCAAACTTTGAATTACTATATCTGCTCCTGAATTCAAAGCTTCTTTATTGTATAGATTGTCCATAAATCTTAGATGTGCTCCATGTGCTTCATCAACTAGTACAGGTATATTATATTTATGAGCAATAGAAACTATTGATTTTATATTATTAATTACTCCTTCATATGTTGGTGATGTTATTACTACTAATTTTATATCTTTATTTTCTTTTATTTTTTTTTCTATTTCTTTAACATCTATATTTCCATCTATTCCATATTTATTTATTTTTGAAGATATATATATTGCATTTAAATTGTTTAATTCTATTGCATTATATACTGATTTATGTGAATTTCTAGCAATTAGTACTTTATCTCCAAAATTAATAACACTTCTTATTCCTGCTAAAATTCCACATGTACTTCCATTTACTAATATAAAACTTCTTTTGCTTCCATAAATTTTTCTTGCTTTATTCTCTATATTTTTTATCAAACCGTTTGCATGATGTAAATCATCAAATCCTGATATTTCTGTTATGTCTATTTTATATGGCAATTTTTCTCCCAGTAATTTTACATTTCTTTTATGTCCTGGCATATGCATTGGTAAGTAATTTTTATTATAATATTCTTCTAACTTTTCTTGTAAATTTTCCAAATTAATTCTCCTTACTTTCCATTTCATCCATTGCTTCTGATACTTTTACCATTATTGCACATTCAATTCTTTTCTTAAATAATTTACATCCATATTCATATACTCCATTTATGCTACCTGTTGTATGATAACTGTTTGCTGCGCAACCTCCACTACAATATAATTTTGCCCAGCAATTTTCACATTCTTTACGTGAATATACATTACATAATTTAAATTCGTCTCTTAATTTGGTGTTAGTAATTCCTTCATCTACATTTCCCATTAAGAATTTTTTATCTCCTACGAATTGATGACATGGATAAAAATCTCCGTTTGGTGTTACTGCTAAATATTCTGTTCCTGAACCACATCCTGTTATTCTTTTATATATACATGGTCCTCCTGATAAATCTATCATATAATGATAAAATGTAAATGGGTTTCCTTCTCTTCTTCTTTTTATCATTTCTTTTGCAAGTATTTCATATTGTTCAAATATTGTATCTAAATCTTCTTCTCTTAAAGCATAATCTGTATCTGGTTTTGATACTACAGGTTCCATTGATAATTCTTTAAATCCTAAGTCTAACATATGAAAAATATCGTTTGTAAAGTCTAGGTTATTACGTGTAAATGTTCCTCTCATGTAATATTCTTTGTCTCCTCTTTTTTTAACAAAGTTTTGAAATTTTGGAACTATTATGTCATAACTTCCTTCACCATTTAATTTTTTCCTTTTTGCGTCATTTATTTCTTTTCTTCCATCTAGGCTAAGCACTACATTATTCATTTCTTTGTTTAAAAAGTCTATTACATCATCATCTAGAAGCATTCCATTTGTTGTTAAAGTAAATCTAAAGTGCTTATTATTTTCCTTTTCTATACTTCTTGCATAAGCAACCAATTTTTTTACAACATCAAAGTTAACTAGTGGCTCTCCTCCAAAAAAATCTACTTCTAGATTCTTTCTTGTACCTGAGTTTTTTACTAAAAAATCTATTGCTTTTTTACCTACTTCAAAACTCATTATTGCGTCTTCACCATGATATTTTCCTTGTCCTGCAAAGCAATATTCACAATTTAAATTACAAGTATGTGCTACATGTAAACATAATGCTTTTATTACTGAATCTCTTTTCTTTAAATCTAGATTTTTTCCTTTAAATATATCTTTAGAGAACAATTGACCATTTTCTATTAAATTATCAATTTCTTCAAATGTTTCTTCTAAATCTGATTTACTAATATCATATTTTTCTAATATTTTTTTCTTTATTTCTTCTCTCTCAATTCCTTTATCTAACATTCCTATTATGTCATAACTTACATCATCTACACAATGTACTCCTCCACTATATGTATCTAGCACTATATTATATCCATTTAATTTATACCTATGTATCATTTTTCTACTCCTTTTATTACTTCATTTAATCAAATTTAACTCTATAAAACAAAAATTTAATAAGCAAAATAAATTACCGACATTTTTAGGTGTCGGCAATTTTTATTATTTATTTACGTTTTCACATTTTTGGTTTGCTACACCACATGATGTTTTACATGCTGATTGGCATGATGTTTGGCATTCTCCACATCCTCCATGTTTTTCGCTTTCTTCTAAATTTCTTGTATTTAATGTTACTATTCTTTTCATTTTTATCCCTCCGTATTTTTTTCATCAGGTATTATTATAGCACTAGAATAAAGATGTGTCAAATTTTGCTCTTACTTTGCCAATTTAAAATCGGATAACCCTTATTTATATTTTCATCGTCATTTTCAAAGTCATTTCCTAGTTTTTGATATAAACTTCCAACATCTTCTGATGTAAATTCAGTACAATTTTTATCTATATCATTTCCATTATTTATTGTATTTTTTAAATAATATGTGTTAATAGTTTTAGTATCATTAAAAACTCCAACCATTGCTCCGACTTTTTTATTAGTTGATTGAGATGTTTGTATATTACCTACATTATAACAATTTTTTACTGTTCCAGAATTATACATTTGTCCTAATATTCCACCTGCATTGTTATTGGCTTGTATACTACCAGTATTATAGCAACTACCTACAACAGAACCATCACCTGAACCTATAACTCCGCCAATATTAAATCTTCCCTCTATATTTCCGATATTATAGCATCCGGCAATTTTGGCTTGAGAGGCTAAACCTAATATTCCACCTATCAAATCACTTGAACTTGTATTTTTTATAGTTGCAAGGTTTGAACAATTATATATAATTCCATTGTCCAGTTACCCTGCTATTCCACCAATTATATTGCCACTTCCTTGAACAGTTGCCTGATTTTCACAATTACTAATTATTGTTTGATTTATTGCTTTACCTATAATTCCTCCTACAGCTGCATTTCCTGTTATAGATGAATTTCCTCCAATTTTTAAATTTTTTATAGTTGCATTATCCGCATAAGCAAACAAACCAATGCCATTACTAGTAGAATCAATTTTTATTTCATCAATAGTATAATTTTTTCCATCAAATATTCCTTCAAAAGGTATATTTTCTGTTGAATCTGCACTAATATATTTTCCAATAGGTGTCCAACTATCACTCATCGTTATATTATCGGTTAAATATACATACTTTCCTTCATAAGTATTTCCTTTATTTACCTTTTCTCTAAAATCAATTAATTCTTCTAAATTATTTATTGCTATCATATTATCACTATTTATAACTTCTTTATTATTATTAACATAGTATTCTCTATCATTTACTATTACTATAAAACTTCCATCTTCGTTTGGATTTAAATCTATTTTTTCATCTCCAAACTGATTTTCTAATTTATTTCTTAAACTTGTTTCATCTAAATTTTCTGTATATCCGTTATCATTCATTGATGCTGACATTATTGCTAGTTGTATTCCTTCTTCATCTGATGCTTGCTCTGTTTTCTCTTTTGCTTTTTGTGCTTGTGTAATAATTCCATTATCTCCTGTTAACATTGCAATTGATACTCCTGCTAAAATTAAAAGAACAATTACTGTAATTACTAAAGCTATAAGTGTTATAGCTTTTTCTTGTTTCAAATTTTCTTTCATTTGTTTTCCCTCCCATTTTTATTTGTCTAAAGTATAAAGCATGTCTTTTAATGTCATTATATATAATATGACATTTAATGCCAATACAAATATTTGATGTTTTATGCAATAATTTATTTAATTAGTATTTCAAGGTGGTTATATGAATAAAGAAAAGAGGAAATTAAAGAATTATACTCAAGAAGAAATGGCACAAATTTTAGGTGTTAGTTTAAGACAATATGTAAGAATAGATAATGAAGAAGACTTACCTAGAAGAGATATTTTAAGAGCCTTGATTAATGAATTAGATTTAACAGATGAAGAAATTGGAGCTTATATAAGAAAAATGACAGAAAAGAAAGCCTAATGGCTTATTTTTTTTGTCATTTTTTTCTTTATTATTTAGTTGAAATATGAATATTTTGAATATCAGCCTTCATTTCTCTAGAAATAATATTTTGTATTTGAGCAATTTCCTCTTGAGTTAATTGTTCAGCTCCAATTATTACACTAATACTATCTCCATTTACAAAAATAACACTATTATCAAATCCTTTCGTTTTTAGCAAGTTTTCACAAACCATAATGCTATTTTTAGTATTATTAATTTTAGTTATTTCCTCTGTTGCAGATTGTTTTTGAGTTTCTAAAGAATTATCACTATTTAGAACGTTTTCATAAGTTTCTAGCATTTGTGAATACATGCTATCTCTTTCTAATTTTGACTTAGCAAAATAATCATCATCACTAACAGTTGCGTTGGTTTGAGCTATTGTATTATTGGCTGTGTTTTCTGCAATAGTATTAGTATTTGAGGTATTTGTAACATTAGTTGTATTTTGAACTTCATTTACTGTATTCTCATCAACAGGCTCTGTACTTACAAGTCTTGCATCTCCAATATTTGCAGTATTTGCCATTTCATTTATGCTTGCCTCTAGAGCCTCACCTGTATTTGTAGAATAATTTAAATATCCAGCAACCATTAATAAAACAGCTATAGTATAAATAATAACTTGATTTTTCTTTAACAATTTCATAAAAACCTTCCTTTCTATTGTAAGCAATGACCAACTGGGGACGTTTCTTTTTGGACATTTTGTCCTTTTGGGGACTGTCCCAGATTGGACATTTTGTCCAAAATGAAACGTCCCCAATTGGTCATTTAGACATTTCAAATACTTGTATTTTATGCGTTGCAAGTCCTGTTACTGCTTCTACTGCTTGTATTATGTTGTTTTTTACATTTGCATCATTTACTCCTTGTGCTGTTATTATTGCTCCTTCTATTTTGGGTTTTATTATTTTTGCTGTAATTGGCGTTTTCGTTCCATCATTTTCTTGATATATTACGTCTTTTTGTGTATCTGTTTCTTCTATTTTCCTTGTTCCTCCTGAATCATCACTTTCTTCTGTGGTACTTGTTTTTGAGTTTTCATTATACATTGCAACTACTTCACTAGATTCGGAGTAATTTATACATACACTAACTTCTCCTACTCCTTGTATTTTTGATAATATATCTTCTAGCTTTTTTTCTAAAACTTGTGTATTTTCCATTTCATTTTGAGATGTAGCTACATTTTGATTAGTATTGTTTCCATTAATTGTTGCTAATTGCTTAGATGTATCGTTTGTTATTTCTTTATTTTGTTTTTTATCGTTTCCATTCCAAATAACATTAATTATTACTATAGTTATAATTAATACAACTATAAAAAAAACCAAATTTTCTATTTTTCTTTTGTCATTTCCTATCTGCTCTCCTTCTTCAGTTTTATTAACTAACTTCTTTAGTTTATCTCTAAACATTTTTCACTCACCCCATATTCTTCTATAAGCATTTTCTTTATATTTTGAATATCACTTTTTGTTACTTTAGAATTATTTATGTCTTCATTTGTGTTTTCTTCATTATTATTTTCTTCATCTTGATTGCTGGTTTGGCTATCATTTATACTAGTATCCACTTTTTTTATTTTTTGTATTTCTTCTACTATTTTATTTTCTGTACTTTTATTTGTTTCTTCTTTTTTATCGCTTTTTTCTATTTTTAATTCTATTTTTGTTATTCCTGTATCTTCTTCGTTTTCTTGATTATTTTTATCTGGTATTTTTGCTTCTACTTTACAATTAGTTACTTCAAATCCTTCTTCTTCTACTTTTTTTGTAATATCTTTTTCTAATTCTTCTTGATATAAATCTTCTATTCTTTCATCCATACTTGTTTGGTTTACAACCTCGTCATCCAGACTGCTACTTGTTTCATATGTACTCATATTTCCTATATTACCCATATCTATAGAATTAAAATTTAATTTATCTTTATTTGTAATAAATGGTGATATTATATTAAATATTACAAATATTCCTAGCACCATTCTGATATATTTTTTAGTTTTATTATTTGGAAGTAACATTTCTAAAATAGATACTATTACAATCGTTACTCCCAAACTTTTAGCCCATGAACTTAAAAACTCTATCATTTTATTTTACCTACCTATACATCATTGCACTGTTTGACATTCTTACAACTATTGCAGTTCCTACTATTAACATAACAGATAGTGCTGATAATATACCAAGAAAAATTTTAAATACATCTCCTGTTTCATCTAATAAACTTGTTATTTTTTTATCTGCTATTGCTTGTGTTAATGTTGCTAATAATTTATATATTATTGTTAAAATTCCAAGTTTTAATATCGGTATTATACAAATTCCTATAATGACTATAACTCCAATTATTCCAACTGCATTTTTTAATATTATTCCACATCCTAATACTGTATCTACTGCATCTCCTAAAATTTTTCCTACTACTGGTATTGCAGAACTTACAACTGCTTTTGTTGTTTTTGATGTTATTCCATCTACACTACTTGAAAGTGTTCCTTCTAATGAAATTACACCTACAAATATTGTTAAAACAATTCCTAAAAACCATACAATTCCTGATTTTAAAAATTTAGCTAATTTATCTACTTGCACTTGGTCTGATATTTTTGAAATAACAATTAAACTTGTTGCTACTAAAACTAGTGGAATTATAATTGTTTGAATTAGATTTCCTACAAAGTTTATTAAAAACAATATGATTGGTTCTAATACAGTACTTGTTGTTATACTGCCTGTATACATCATAAGTGAAATTAAAAGAGGTACTAATATATTCATAAATCCAACTAAATTATTACTTGTATCTTGTACTAATTTTATAATATCTGAGAAATTTCCCATAATTATTGTTACTATTAAAATATATTGTACATAATATATTATTTTTGAAATTCCATCATTTTCTAAACTTTCACTTACTGCTTTTAATATTGAATGTATTATAATTATAACCAGAATACTAACCATACTTTTTATACTAGTTGTTACTTCATTTCCTAAAAGATTCCATATTTTTTCTACTAAAGTATTATTATCCACATTTCCTTTTATTGCATCATTTAACATTTCATTTATGTCTAATCCTTCAAAAAAATCTCCTCCATATTCTTTACTACTTTCTATAAAATCTTCTATTTTAAATTCTTCTTGTTGACCTTTTAAAGTTTGTTCATTTGTTTCATCATCTGTTACACCAAATGACTTTAATTGTATTAACATAATAAAAAGAATTATTAATATAATTATTTTATTAAAATTTTTAATTAATATTCTTTGTTTTTTCATTTGTACTTCCTTCTTTTATTATGGCAATACCTCTAAAATTATTTCTAGTAAACTTGAAATAATTGGTATTGACATAGATATAATAATAATTTTAGTTCCTATTTCTATTTTACTTGCAATAGCTCCTTCTCCTGCATCTTTACATATACTTACTGCAAATTCAGATAAAAATGCTATTCCTGTTATTTTTATTAGCAATGCTAAGAAACTTGCATTAATTGATACCTTATTTGCAAGAGAATTTAATAAATTAATTATCCCACTTAAATCATCTATAATTAGTAAAAATATTAATACACCTGTAAGTAAACTAATATATATTGCAAACTCTGGTCTATATTGTTTTAATAAAACTATAATAATAACAGCAATAAATGCAATTCCTATAATTTTTATAATATCCATTTTCTTTTTTCCTTTTATAAGTTAAATATTGTTCTTACTGTATCAAACAATCCGCTTATTTCTTTTATTACCATTGTTAATACTATTATTAATCCTGCTAATGTTGTCATCATTGCTTGGTCTTCTCTTCCTGCTCTTACTAAAACTTGATATAAAACAGCTACTAATATCCCAATTGCCGCTATTTTAAATAATAAGTTTATATCCATATTAACCTCCTGTTATTTTCATTTATTTTTTATTTCAAGCTTTAGAGTTTTAACATAGAATTATTACTATTGTAAGTCCCATAATTGTTCCTAATCTTGTATAAAGTTTTTCATTTTTCTTTTTTTCTTCCATTGCTTCTTGTATTTTACTCTCGAGAAAATTCTCTGTTATTTCTATTTGGCTTATTTGACCTTCGGCATCAGTTTGTCCTAATAATTTTGATAAAGTTTTTAATACATCCTTGTCCTCTTTTTTTAAATTATTTTGTGATTCTTCTATTGCTTCTTCCCATGCTTCATTAGCTGTTAAATCATTCATTTTAATTTTTGCCGTTTTAAATAATTCACTTATATTTCTACTTGATGTTTTGGAAATCTCTTCAAAAATCTCTGGTATAGGTTCATATGTAAATTTTATTTTACTTTTTAATATGTTTAATGCGTTTTTTATATCCTCTAACTCTTCTAGTCTATATACATATTTTTTAGATAAGAATCTTCCTATCATTGTTGCTAAAATTAATATTAAAAATAATATAAAATATTTTATTAATTGCATAATATCTTGTCCTTTCTATTTTTAATATTATATTCATCTTATTTATATTTAGAACTATTTTTATATAAAGATTATTTTTTCTATTTGTTTATTTTCTATTAATTCATTTATACCTTTATTTTTCTTTATATCTTCTAAAGTTCTTCCATGCATTGTAAATATTCCTTTTACACCTGAAATAAGTGCTTCTTTTATTGCTTCTACATCTTCTTTCGAACCTATTTCATCACATGCTATTACTTCTGGTGCCATAGACCTAATTAACATTTTCATTCCTTTTGCTTTTGATATATTTTCTATTACATCTGTTCTTATACCTACATCATTTTGTGGTACTCCCTGATACATTGCTGCTATTTCTCCTCTTTCATCTACTATACAACAATTTTTTCCTCTAAAGCCCAATTCTTCTACTCCATTACTTATATTTCTTATTAAATCTCTTAAAATTGTTGTTTTACCTTTTCCAGGTGGTGATACTATTAATGTATTATTTATTGTATTTTCTTTTACATCTATTACTTGTCCTAGAATTTTTCTACTACATCCTATTATTTCTCTTGCTATTCTAAAATTTAAACTTGTTATATATTTAATATTTATTATTTTACCATTTTCTATTACTGCCGAACCTGTTATACCTACTCTATGACCGCCTTTTACAGTAATAAAACCTTCACATATTTGATTTTTATATGCATAAATTGAGTTTTCACATAATTTTTCTAATGTCTGTAAAATTTCTTTTTGTGAAATGTTATATTCTATTAAAACTTCCACATTTCTTAGTCTTAAAATAATTGGTCTGTTGCATCTAATTCGTATTTCTTGTAGTTCTTCTTCTATTTTTTTATTTTGGTTTATTGTATTATTTAAAAGATTATATATATTTATTGGAAAATATTTTATTAATTCTTCTAAACTTTTCAAATATACTTTAAGTTCCTCCTTCTAAATTTTTAAGCACAAAAAAAGAAGCCTATATTTTATATTAATATATGCTTCTCTTTTTATTTTAGAACTATTATTTTTGATTTATAACTGCCCTATATATTCTTCCTGAATTTGGGTCTTTTTCAAATTCTACTCTATAATAATTTTCTGCTACTACTTCATCTTTTAAAGCTGCTATATTTTGTTGATTTACTTCGTATTCTTCTCCATTAAAATTAATCTCTTCTATTTTATAAGAATTACTAAAATTCATATTTGTACTACTTGATTGTGATGATGAGTCTTGTAATCCATTATTGTTAGAAATAGTTGTTAATAGTCCTCTTACTGTAGTTCCTTGTATATTTGTTCCTTCATAAAGTTCGAATTTTTGATTATATGCTGTTACATCTGCTTGTTGTAAAGCAGTATTATCTACAGTAGTTGCTGCTTGTCCAACTATAAAAATTGCTAATGGCATAGTCATTATTCCTAATGGATTTTGTGAGACATCTATTCCTAACTCTTCCATTTGCATTTCATTTACTTGTGTCATTCTCTCATTTATAGAATCTGTTAAACTATCTATCTGTTCTTCATCATATTTACTAAAAATAATTGCATTATTATCATTGAAATCTTCTATATTACAATTATCCATAAAACTTACTTTATTATTTAGAGTATATGAAATATTACTTGCTGATGAACTGCTACTACTATTTTGTGAGTTTAATTGTAATACAATATTTGCTTCCTCTTCTTGACTTGCTAATCCACTATATGATAAATCAATTTTTACAAGATTACCTTTTTCATTTCCTAATAATATTTTATATTGTATATTATTATTTTCTACTGTTTTTTCTAATGAAACATTAATATTTTCATTTATGAATTCTATTTTTGTTAAATTTTCATTTTGTTTGTATAAGTTAATTTCTGTAGTTTTATCACTATTTTCTTGACTTTCATTTTCTATATCATTTAATGTGCTTTCTATTTCACTAGCATCTAATCCTAATTTTCCTAGTGTTTCACTATCATCTTTTAAAGTTTGTAATACTGATTTTTCTATATTAATTAAATCTGTATTTGTTAATGTTAATTTATAAATAGTATTACTATCACTTTCTTCTTTAGAAAATTTATCATCAGTTAGTGATGAAAATATAATCTCTATATATTTTTCAAAAATAGCTTTTATATCTTCTGTTGTTATGTTTTGTGCAGTATTATTATTGTTATTAGATGTACTTGTACTATTTCTATCATCTACAATAAATTTACTACTAATATATTGTTCTTGTTTATAACCAAACAATCCATTTTTCATCCTCAACTCGTATGGAAGTGTTACTTCTGGTGAATAATTAATACTTAAATTTTCATCAAAACTTTTATTTTTTATATCAATCTGACCATTAGAAGTAACATTAGTTTGGCTAACTCTTTGTGCTTGTTGTGCATCTCCTCCTGTTATGTTAAAACTAAGTGTAGATTCATTTTGAAATGGCGTTTGCATTATTTTTTCGTAATGGTTTATTACATTATCCTCTATAAAACTATTTTCTTTTCCTAAAATTTGACTAGCATTTTTAATAAATAAAGTTTTATTACTTTTAAATAAATCTGTTGATAAATATACAATAAGCCCTGCAACTATTAACAAGATAACTATAAATAGTATTATTAAAATTTTAATTATCAATGTGCTTTTATTTTTATTCATAAATTTTATCCCCCGTAAAAAATATTAAATATTTTTATTATTCTTCCCAATTATGATAAATATTTGCAACATCATCTAAATCTTCTAGATTTTCTATTAATTTTTCCATTCTTTCAGTACCTTTTTCATCTAATTTTACTGTTGTTGTTGGTACCATTTGAACATCTGCTTCTATGAACTCTAATCCTGCTTCTTCTAATTTTTCTCTTACTTCTCCAAAGTTTACTGGATCTGTTGTAATTTCATAAACATCATCTAGAGTTTTAAAATCTTCTGCTCCTGCATCAATAGCAAGCATCATTAATTCATCTTCATCCATTGAAGTTTCTTCTTTATCTATTACTAAAACTCCTTTTTTGTTAAACAGATATGATACACATCCTGATGTTCCTAAGTTTCCTCCTGCCCTATCAAATACATGTCTTACATCTGCTGCTGTTCTATTTTTATTATCTGTTGCTGCTTCAACAATTATAGCTACTCCGTTTGGTCCATAACCTTCATATGTTATTTCTTCATAATTTTCATTACTTGCTGAAGCTTTCTTTAATGCATTATTTATTGTATCATTTGGCATATTTGCTGCCTTACATTTTGCTATTACATTTCTTAATTTTGAATTGCTTTCAGGTTCTGGTCCTCCTTCTTTTACTGCAATTACTAATTCTCTACCTAATTTTGTAAATACCTTTCCTCTTGCTGCATCTGCTTTTCCTTTCTTTGCTTGTATATTGTGCCATTTACTATGTCCGACTCATTTTTAATTCCTCCTTCTCAATTTTTTTCAGTATTTAAGCCACTTTCGGCTGTTCTATCATATAAACATCAAGTGAAATTTCTTTATTGTTCTTTGTTGATTTATATAGGGTTTCGAGGTTCTTTATTGAACGAATTGTGCCAAAATTGTGCCAGAAATTTCACATTGTTTTTTATGTAAACAGATTGTTTTGTTGCTAAATTTATCCAATTTTTAAACAACACTACAAGTATTTTATCACATTTTTTTATTTTTGTGTAGTGTTTTTTACAAATTATACTTGTTTTAATTTTTTTGCATATTTTGTTGCATTATTTTTTGATCCCATCTATTGTAAAAAAAGTATATGTAAAAATTCCTCCAAGAGTCGAATATTCTTTAACTGAAACATGATTTAGTTTATATGTTCATTGATTCAATAACTTGTAATTTGTACTAATCCTTAAACTTTCTCTTACACTTTTAATTAGCATTCATTTCTTTTCTTAACCCAGTAGGCATTTTTACTGAACCTCTAAAAAAATTTACTCCATATTCTTTCAATTTACTAAATGGATATTCCTTTTCACCATATCTTTCTAAAACTTTCATTTCCATTGCCTTTGTTATTTTTAAATTTTCGTTTTCAAACTTGTATGGAATATTTATATTGGTTATTTGACATTTATATAAAATTGCTGAATATGGCTTTGCAAGATAAATATATATGTAGTCTCCTTTTTTAGCACCTCTTACTTGTCCCCAATTTGTACTAACTGCAAATGTCATGAAAAAATTCCTACTAAAATTGTTCTTCAAATGGATATGACTGACCCTGGTGATTCTTCTTATCCTCCTATGTTTGATTGTGAAAAGTGTGGTGGCTTAATGAAACCTGTTTATTTCGTCGGATACACTGGTATTGAATACACTTACGACGGCAATTAATCATTTACATATATTACCATTTAACCTTTTTATTAAGGTCTATTTATTATGTCTTTATTTTTCTGTGCAACGTTGTTTTTTTACCTATTTTATTAAAGATTTATTTTTCTAATTTATTTTCTTTTGATATATAAATAATAGATAATATTATTCCTACTAAATTAGTACCTACTGATAATCCTAGTAATAATCCTTGAGTAAATTCTCCAAACGAACTCACTTCATTACCAGTAAAAAAAATATATGCTAAATATAGTATATTTCCTAAAATTATCAAGCAAATTCCTGCTTTTAGTTTGTTCATTTTAAATTTTCCCTTCTATTTTATATTTTCTTAAAATTAATTTCAATTAACTATTTTGGCTAATATAATAGTTCATGCATTATTTTATTTCCTATTAAAGTCATATTAATATCTTTTTGTGGAGATATATTTGACAAAACCACAACTCCTATTTTCTTTTTTCTATTAAATCCAATATAACTATTGAAATTTGTGGTAGAGCCATTATGCCAAATGATATTGTTCTTGTTATCAATCATCCATGTCATTCCCACACTATCAATATTTACATCAAGCATATTATAAATTTCATTTTCTACATTTATGTCTGTTAATGGCTCTGCTACATTTATTACATAATTTTCATCAGATGTAATTAATGTTTCTAAATATTTTGACATATCTTCAATATTAGAAATAATTGCTCCAGATGGATTATATCCATCATTTTCATTCCATTTCCAATATCCACTTAAATTACCTGTCCCTGTTGCAATAGTTGTATTATTCATATCTAGCTGTTGCAAATATTCTTCTAATAATTCATTATAGTTTTTATCATATACTTTTTCTAAAACCAACCCTAATGCTGAAACTCCAAAGTTTGAATAATTAAAATTATAATCT